>NZ_JBQCVA010000014.1:0-53949 GCF_051962715.1 Neisseria sp. P0008.S010 | reverse complement strand
AGGTCAATAATGCGCTTTTCTGATCCTTGCCGATGATGGTGTCGGCCTCCCAATCGCCGATGCGGGTTTTCCGATCGACAATGGCGGGGCGGTTTTCTATGCCGACGCGGTTGGGTACTTTGCTTCCGGTCCGGGTGCGGCCGTAGCGTTTGCGGTAGGGTTTGCTGCATATTCCGAGGTGTTGCCACAAAGTGCCGCCGTTGCTTTTGTCTTGGCGGAGGTAGCGGTAAACGGTGCTGTGATGGAGCGTGATCCGGAGGTGTTTGCGCAGGTAGGCGCATACTTGTTCGGAACCGAGTTTGCGGCGAATAAGGGTGTCGATGTGTTGAATGAGCTGCGAATCGGGCTTATGGGGTTGTCGCTTATGCTGTTTGGTCAGCCGGCTTTGCCGTCGGGCTTTATTGGCGCTGTATTGCCGCCCTTGGGTACGGTGCCGCTTGATTTCGCGGCCGATGGTGCTTTTGTGGCGGTTGGGCTGTTTGGCGATTTCGGCGATGGTGCAGTGGAGGGACAGGTATTGGATATGGTATCGTTCGTCTTGGGTCAGTTGTGTGGCCCATGGCAATCTTTCTTGCAGGAAAGGCCGTATGCTGTCGCATACCGGCCTTTTTCTGTTATGGAAAGTTGCACTTCAAATGCGAATCCGCCCTGTACTAGATTAGCCCTAAATTCCATTTCAGACGGCCTTCCACTCGATGAATCCGCCAGCAAAGTGTACAATCTACCGTTTTTTATTACTCTTCCCTTCATGCAACGAACCCTCTCCTCCACTGCCATAGCCCGTCTAAAAAACCACCTCAAATACGGCGGTCTCATTACCTACCCCACAGAATCCTGCTACGGACTCGGCTGCCTGCCAACACACACAAAGGCACTGAAAAAACTTATCCGCCTCAAACACCGCCCCCAACACAAAGGCATGATCGTCATCGGTGACAAACTCGACCGCATCTGCACCCTTTTACAACCCCTCGACGAAACCGACCGCCACCTGCTCGAAAGCCAATGGCCGGCACGCAAAACCTTTCTCTTACCCGCCGCCGATCGCACCCCCACCCTACTGCGCGGCCGTAACCACCGTAAACTCGCCGTCCGCATCCCTGACCACACTGGCGCACGCAATCTCTGCCGCCTACTTGGCCAACCGCTAGTATCTACCTCCTGTAATAAAGCCGGCAAACGCCCCTGCCGCAATCAACGCGAAGCTCGCCGCCAATTCGGCCGCCACGCCCTCATTATCAACGGCCGCTGCGGTGGTGCGAAAAAACCCAGCCTGATTATCGACTGGGAAAACGGCAGACAACTGCGCTAATCAATTTGAAAATAACCCACTTACACCAATGAAAATATGAGTTTCACCACCGAAATTAAAAAACTATCTGCATTCCTAAAGTATAGGAAATCGAAAAGAGGATTATCGCCGCCTCGCAAACAAAGCAAATCGCTTGCTATGTTCCCAATGATAACTGGAACGGATATTTGCTAACGGGAAGCAGTCCGGCTCCAATTCAAGTCTATGAAGATGAAGAGGTGGCGGGAGAAAATAAATATATCTTTACGAACTCCATTTAAAACACAGGAATATTTCAAAAAACCAAAAACAACAGCCGGCAAAAACAAATGCAGTTTGCCGGCAATCATTCAAACCATAACAAAAAGCGCGAACCTTACGATTCGCGCTTTTTTCAGACGGCCTCAATTATTTCTTGTCGTCTTTTACTTCTTCAAAGTCGGCATCTACGACGTCGTCGTCTTTCTTGGTTGAGGACGGCTCGGCTTGTGCGCTTTCGCCTGCTTGGGCTTCAGCTTGCGCTTGTGCGTAAACCATTTCGCCCAGTTTTTGGCTGGCTGTGCCCAGCGCTTCGGCTTTGGCATCGATGGCGGCTTTGTCGTCGCCTTTCACGGCTTCTTCGGCTTCTTTCAACGCGGCTTCGATTTTTTCTTTCTCGGCTGCGTCGAGTTTGTCGCCGTAGTCCGCCAAAGATTTTTTCACAGAGTGAATCAGGGCTTCGGCTTGGTTGCGGGAAGCGACCAATTCAGTCAGTTTTTTATCTTCCTCGGCATTGGCTTCGGCATCTTTCACCATACGTTCGATTTCTTCTTCGCTCAAGCCTGAAGAACCTTGGATGGTGATGTTGGCGGCTTTGCCGGTGCCTTTGTCTTTGGCGGAAACGTGCAGGATACCGTTGGCGTCAATGTCGAAGGTTACTTCGATTTGCGGCATACCGCGCGGTGCGGGTGCGATATCGCCCAAGTTGAACTGACCCAAAGATTTGTTGGCAGCCGCGCGTTCGCGTTCGCCTTGCAGTACATGGATGGTTACTGCGCTTTGGTTGTCTTCGGCGGTAGAGAACACTTGCGACGCTTTGGTCGGGATGGTGGTGTTCTTCTGAATCAGCTTGGTCATCACGCCGCCCATGGTTTCGATACCCAAAGACAGGGGCGTTACGTCCAGCAGCAATACATCGCTGCGGCCGCCGCTCAATACTTCGCCTTGAATCGCTGCGCCTACGGCAACGGCTTCGTCAGGGTTCACGTCTTTGCGCGGCTCTTTGCCGAAGAAGTCTTTAACGGCTTCTTGTACTTTCGGCATACGGGACTGACCGCCGACCAAAATTACGTCGTCGATGTCGCCGGTGCTCAAACCGGCATCTTTCAATGCGGTGCGGCAAGGCTCGATAGAGCGGGCAATCAGGTCTTCAACCAGGCTTTCGAATTTGGCGCGGGTAATTTTCATTGCCAAGTGTTTCGGGCCGGTTGCGTCCATAGTGATGTACGGCAGGTTGATTTCGGTTTGCTGGCCGCTGGACAATTCGATTTTGGCTTTTTCGGCAGCTTCTTTCAGGCGTTGCAATGCCATCACGTCTTGTTTCAAATCAATGCCTTGTTCTTTTTTGAACTCGGCGATGATGTAGTCGATGAGGCGTTGGTCGAAGTCTTCGCCGCCCAAGAAAGTGTCGCCGTTGGTTGCCAATACTTCGAATTGTTTGTCGCCGTCGAGGTTGGCGATTTCGATGATGGAAATATCGAAGGTACCGCCGCCCAAGTCATATACGGCTACTTTGCGGTCTTTGTTGTCGCCTTTGTCCATACCGAATGCCAAAGCGGCAGCGGTCGGCTCGTTGATGATGCGTTTTACGTCCAAACCGGCGATACGGCCTGCGTCTTTGGTGGCCTGACGTTGGCTGTCGTTGAAGTAGGCCGGAACGGTAATCACGGCTTCGGTTACTTTTTCGCCCAAGTAAGATTCGGCGGCTTCTTTCATTTTACGCAGGACTTCTGCGGAAACTTGCGGCGGAGACAGCTCTTTGCCTTGCGCTTTCACCCATGCGTCGCCGTTGTTGGCTTTGATGATTTCGAAAGGCATGGATTCGATGTCGCGTTGGACTTCTTTGTCTTCAAATTTATGACCGATCAAACGTTTTACAGCGTAGATGGTGTTTTTAGCGTTGGTTACGGCTTGGCGTTTGGCGGGTGCGCCGACGAGGACTTCGCCGCCGTCCAAATAAGCGACGACAGACGGGGTAGTGCGTGCGCCTTCTGCGTTTTCAATAACTTTGGTTTGACCGTTTTCAGAGATGGATACACAAGAGTTGGTTGTACCTAAGTCGATACCGATTACTTTTGCCATAGTGTTAATACTCCTTCAAATAATAGAATTTTCAGACGGCCTGTTTTGTTTCCGACCGCTGTTGCTTGGCATGCAAAATAGGGGACAGACGGCGGTTTTCAAGTGCTGTGTTGTAAAAAAATGACAACTTTTTGAAATTTAAAATCAAAATGTTAATTTAATTTTTCCGTTTCCCCTTATGTTTCAGACGGCCTCTGAGGCCGTCTGAAAACAAAATGCGGGATGGTTTGGGAACTGCGCCTATTCGGCGTTTTCCGCACTTTTGGCCACAACCACCATGGCCGGACGCAAGATGCGGTCGTTCAGCAGATAGCCTTTTTTCAAGACGCGGATGATGGAATTGGCCTCTTGCTCGCTCTCCTCCGCCTGCATTGCCTGATGTTGGTGCGGGTCGAGTTTATCGCCGGGCTGCGGGTTGATTTCTTTGATATGCGTGGCATCGAACGCTTTTTGCAGTTCGTTCAGCGTCATCTGCACGCCCATTTTCAGCGCGTCGAAATTACCGCTTTGGTCGAGCAGCGCCATTTCGAGATAGTCTTTGACCGGCAGCATTTCGGCGGCGAATTTTTGTCCGGCGAATTTGTGCGTATCGGCGATTTCCTGCTGATGGCGGCGACGCAGGTTTTGCTCGTTCGCCAAGCCGCGCAACTGTTCGTCTTTCAACTGTCCTTGTAGTTCTTCCACTTGCGCCTGCAATTCTTCGTAAGTGGGTGCGGCGGCTTCGGCTGCGGCATCTTCCTGTTCGGTCGGGATGTTTTGTTCTTCTTCGGGTGCGGTGTTTTGTTCGCTCATGGGTTTGCCTTTTTTAAAGTAACGGAATGGATTTTTCATGGGCGGCAATATAAGGCCGTCTGAAGCAGTTTCAAGCGCGCGAAAGGTTTCTCCGGCGTTTTTTGTGCTTTCAGACGGCCTCTATCCATCAGTGGCTGTTATTTATTGTTGGGCTGTGATTCCAATGGTGCGGAAAGCGGCAGCTCGGGCATGGTTCGTGCCGATTCGGACACACTGCCGGACAGGGTGTTCAGGAAGGCGACGATATTGTCCGTATCCTCTTTAGACAATTCTTTGCCCAACTGCGCCATGCCCATGATATTGACCGCCTTATCCAACTCCCGAACGCTGCCGTTGTGGAAATACGGATAGGTTTTGGCCACATTGCGCAAACCGGGCACGCGGAAGAAGAATTCGTCTTCGGTTTTTTTAGTTACGTCGGCACGGCCTTTGTCGTGTTTCGGGTCTTCGATAAACTTCCAATACGGGCCTTTGACCAAACCGAATTTCTGGAAGCTGTTGCCGCCGAGGTTGACGCCGCTGTGACAGGCGATACAGCCGTTATCCATAAAGGCGCGCACGCCTTTGCGTTCCTGCTCGCTTAAGGCGGAAACGTTGCCTTTGAGGTATTCGTCCCAACGGGTCGGTGTCAGCAGGGTGCGTTCGAATGCGCCCAAGGCGGTAGTGATGTTTTTGAAGGAAACCGCGCCGTCTTCAGGGAAGGCGGTTTTAAACAGTTCTTGGTATTCGGGGATTTTGGCGATTTTGGCTGCGGCTGCTTCTTGCGAGTCGTTTGCCATTTCCACAGGGTTCACCAAAGGTCCGCCGGCTTGTTCTTCAACGTCGGCCGCGCGGCCGTCCCAGAACTGCATGCCGAGCAAGGCGGCGTTTAAAGCGGTCGGGGAGTTGCGTCCGCCGAACTGTCCTTTATGGCCTTGGCTGGTCGGCAGGTTGTCCACGCCTGCGGTGGCAAGGTTGTGGCAGGAGTTGCAGCTTACGGTGTTGCCTTTGGAGAGGCGCGGCTCATACCATAATTGATGGCCGAGTTTGACCTGTTCGTCGGTAAACGGGCGCAGTTTCTGCATTTCTTCGGCACTCGGCAGCGGTTTGAAGATGCCTTGTGCGCGTTTGAGCAGCTCTTGATCTTTAGGTGAGGCATTGCTGTCGGCAACCACGGCGGAAGCCGCAGAAGCCGCATTCGAAGCGGCATTTTCGGCAACAGCAGGAGAGGCCGTCTGAACGGCGGTTTCCGAAGCTCCCGAAGCCGCTTCAGGCGGAAAGGGTAAACAATACGGCCAACTCCGTCATTGCCTGCCCGCGGCCTCAAAACGCGGCAACGGCTTTTATGGCATAATGACAGCTTTCCGGCAGCCGTTTTCCGCCCGTCCCACAGGGCGGCACCGCCACAACCGAATACCGCAGATTATTTTCAGACGGCCTTGCCCTTTCCGCCGCCGCGCGAAAGCCCGAGGCCGTCTGAATACCATGAAGGAACAAACAATGAACCCCTTTTCCTCCTTAGGCCTCGGACAGGAAATCGTTTCCGCCCTCACCGAGCAAGGCTACGAAAACCCCACGCCGATTCAGGCCGCCGCCATTCCCAAAGCCCTTGCCGGACACGACCTCCTGGCCGCCGCGCAAACCGGCACCGGCAAAACCGCCGCCTTCATGCTGCCCAGCCTCGAGCGGCTCAAACGCTTCGCCACCGCTTCCACCTCCCCCGCCATGCACCCCGTTCGGATGCTGGTACTCACCCCCACCCGCGAACTGGCCGACCAAATCGACCAAAACGTGCAGGCCTACATCAAAAACCTGCCCCTGCGGCACACCGTCCTCTTCGGCGGCGTAAACATGGACAAACAAACCGCCGATTTGCGTGCCGGCTGCGAAATCGTCGTCGCCACCGTCGGCCGCCTGCTCGACCATGTCAAACAAAAAAACATCAACTTCTCCAAAGTCGAAATCGTCGTCCTCGACGAAGCCGACCGCATGCTCGACATGGGCTTTATCGACGACATCCGCACCATCATGCAGATGCTGCCCAAACAACGCCAAACCCTGCTCTTTTCCGCCACCTTCGCCGATCCGATACGCAAATTGGCGCGCGACTTCATGAACAGCCCCGAACAAATCGAAGTGGCGGCGCAAAACACCACCAACGCCAACGTCGAACAACACGTCATCGCCGTAGACACCTTCCAAAAACGCCGCCTGCTCGAACGCCTGATTGTCGATTTGGACATGAACCAAGTCATCGTATTCTGCAAAACCAAACAAAGCGTCGACCAAGTCACACGCGACCTGCAACGGCGCGAAATCTCCGCCCAGGCCATCCACGGCGACAAATCGCAGCAAACCCGCCTCGAAACCCTTTCCGCCTTCAAAGAGGGCAACCTGCGCGTCCTCGTCGCCACCGACGTCGCGGCACGCGGGCTGGATATCGCCGAACTGCCCTTCGTCATCAACTACGAAATGCCCACCCAGCCCGAAGACTACGTCCACCGCATCGGCCGCACCGGCCGCGCGGGGGCGGACGGCGTCGCCATTTCGCTAATGGACGAAACCGAACAAAAAATGTTCGAAGCCATCAAAGAGCTCACCGGCAACAACATCCCCATCGAACGCATCGAAGGTTTCGAACCGCGCTGGTGGGACAACGGCGGCACGGAAGAAAGGCCGTCTGAAAACGGAAGGCCGCGCCGCGGCGAACGTGCGGAACGCGGGGCAAGCAGCCGCGGCGAAAGGCGCACACGCGGCGACAGCCGGGCCGAGCAGGAATCCCACCCCAAAGACCCGGGCGAATCCTGCGGCAAAATTGCCGGCCGCAGCCACCGCAACCGGCGCGGCGAACGTGCCAAATGTGCATTGGTCCAGCCCAATTTCGGCGTGAAATAACCCGAAATCACCCATAGCAAAAGGCCGTCTGAAACACCCCGAACAGGGCTTTCAGACGGCCTTTTGCCGTTATCCATCATGACGGACGGAATATACAAGCGGCAGCGTACCTCAAAAAACGAAAGAGATTGGATTCCCAATCAGGCAAAACGCCATACCAATTACTTTCGCATGATGCCTGCCGCCGGTTGCCATCCTGTATGGCAACCGGCAACGCCGCTATTCCAAACTGCCATACTCCTGTTTTTCCTCATCCCAGCGGTAGACTTTCCGTTCGCCGTTTTTCATACCCTTCTCTCGCCAAATGATGTCGTAAAATCCATTATGCTGCTGCGGCGACATTTTCAGGATGTATGTGTCGGTATATACATCATGCTGGCGTGTGCCGTCCTTATTCCAGCTGCCGGCAATGTTTTCAAGCGTAAAAGTGTTGGCGTTCAAAACGGGTTTCAGACGACCTTCAATAACGGCAAACAACACCATAAACTCTTCCAAACTGCCGCCTCCTGCATAACCGACCGTATTCTGCAAGCACAGGCCGAAGGCATCGGTTTTATCGTTCAGGCGATAAGCGGCAAAATCGAGACGGGCGGGCAGTGCGATTTGCAAACCGCTATCGGGGATTTGCACGACAAATTGCCGCTTCCCTTCCATAGCAGGTTTGGGGGATGGATAAAATTCGTCTTTTTCTTCATATTCATAATGTTCGGTATAAGGCGTGGCAGCAAGGGCGAATTTACCATCGGTATCCTTTGTCAGCACGGCAAGGGTCATTTGAGCGACGGGGTTGCCCGAGTCGGCTCCGCATTGCGCGTAGTGATTCGGGTTTTCGCGGTAAACATCGCCAAGCGGATGTTTGTTCAGGCACACCAGCGCGACTTGGAGGCCGTTTTTCCAAGGCCGCAGCGACATCATATTCAGTTTTTCCACGTCTGCGTCGGGTGCAACCAAACTCAGGATTTCGCGTACGCGCGCATCTTGGCGCGACAGGCTGCCGAAGCCGTCGGCAAGCGGCTTGCCGTCCGTTTGTTTTGTATGCTGCTGCGTGATTTCCGTATTTTTGACCTGTGTCCGCCCTTTGCCGGATGAGTGTGCGGTTTCCGCCGTGGAAGGCGGGGCGGCGGCGAAGAACGCCAAGGAGAGAAATAATCCGGTTTTATTCATGTTTTGTATCCTGCTTGTTCGAATAAATGTGGCGGGTCGTCTGAAAACGACAGGCTGGAAATGAAGTCGGGATTCTAGCAATACAAACCGGCAAAAGAATCAGGCTTGATTTTCAGACGGCCTTTTCTTGCTACAATCCGTTTTTTGCCATACCCGACATCATGAAAACCGCCACCCGCCTTTCCCTGCTTTTACTGCTCGCCGCCTGCCAACCCGACTCCGCAGCCGTAGATACCGCCGCGCCGACCGCGCGCAAGCCTTCTTATTTTGAGTCTGACAAACGCCAAGCCGCCACGCCGGTTAAAACGCAAACGCCCGCGCTGTCCGCCATCCGCAGCCGCGCCGATTTCGACCTGCTTTCGCGCGTTTACGAACAAGACAGCGAATACGAAATCCCGCACGTCCTCTTCCTTATCGACCGCGAAGACAACAACCGCACCGACTACATCAACACGCCGAAATACCGTCTGCACGAAACCTATCTCGCCGAGATTTTGAAGCCGATGCCGACGCGCAAAGAATTGTTCGAACAATACCGCAGCCCGAACCGCCGCTTCCTGTTCGGCACCATCAGCTGGCAGAACAGCACTCAAGAATACGTTTACGAATTTTGGGAAGGCGACAAAATCACGCCCGAATTGCTGAAATTGGCAGAAGGCCGTCTGAAAGACAGTTTCTTCGCCCCGCTGCGCTACAAAACCAATTCCCTGTGGCAGGAAACCGTTGCCGCGCAAAGCAAAGTCCCCTTCGTCACCCAAGAAAGCCTGATACAGAATTTCCCCTATCTGCCGTTGCATAGGGGGAAAGCGGTAGGCACATTGCGCGTCATCACTCAGGAAGACGACCTTTACGATGTCGGTGCGGACGACATCATCATCTTGAAAGAAGTGCCGCTGGTGTTGCCGCCCGTAGCAGGCATCATCAGCGAAAAACCGTCCACCGCGCTGTCGCATGTGAACGTCTTGGCGCGCGGCTGGGGCATTCCCAACATCTACCTCAAAGATGCCGAAAAAATCCTCGCCCCCTATATCGGCCGCCGCATCGAATTGGAGGCAGACGCAAAACAATACCGGGTCGCCCAAACCAACCGAAACACAGCCGCCAAGACATTTTCAGACGACCTCTCCCTGCCGCAGCCCGACACTGCCGATTACAGCCTGCGGCCGCTTGCCAACTTGCGCCGTGAAGACAGCCGTTACTGCGGCAGCAAAGCCGCCAACCTCGGCCATATCCGCGCCCATATCGCAGGCAGCAACGTCCCCGACGGATTCTGCATCCCCTTCGCCTACTACCGCGCCATGATGGACAAACTCGGCATCAACGCGGCAACACTGGCGCAAATCGAAACGCAAAGCGGCGGCGACAACCGCAAACGCCGCACCGCCCTGCTCGCCTTGCAGAAAAAAATCACCGATGCCGAAATCCCGTCCGAATGGAAACGCACATGGGCGGAACAATGGCGCAGCCAATTAAACAGCAAAGGCGTGTTCGTCCGCAGCTCATCCAATTCCGAAGACCTGCCGAATTTCAGCGGCGCAGGACTGTACACCACCGTGCCGAACGTAACCGGCGAAAACGCGCTGGCCGAAGCAGTGAAACAATCTTGGGCTTCCGTCTTCAATTACAGCGCGTACGAAGCCCGCCGCATCGCCGGACTACCGCACGACAGCGTGAAAATGAGCGTCTTCGTCCAGCAAAGCATCAATGCCGACCTCTCCGGCGTACTCGTTACCGTCAATCCCTACGATACCGCGCAAAAAAACACTTCCTACATCGCCGCCAAACGCGGACTGGGCATTCGCGTGGTCGAAGGAAAACGAGTGGCGGAACAAGCCGTTTACAACCGCCGCAACGACGCCGTACAACGCCTCAGCTCCTCCAACGAAACCACCGCGCTGCAACTGGATGAAAACGGCGGCGTCAGGGAAGTGCCGATAACCGGCGGCAACGTCATGAACCACGACCAAATCCGCCGCCTCGACCAAACCGGACAGCAAATCAAACAGCTTTTCGGCAACGGCGAACAAGACATCGAATGGGCTTTCGCGGGCGGAAAACTCGTCATCCTTCAGGCAAGGCCTTATTTAAACGGCAGGCGGTAACATGGAAAGGAAAGAGGCCGTCTGAAAACGCAAATAAACCGATTCGGCATTGTCCGTTTCTAATGCGGGAAACAAACGCCGCCGAACATCGGACAAAACAGTTTTGACCCAATTCAAACATATGTTTTCAGACGGCCTTCCAAGCCCCTGCGCCTTCGGTTATGATTCCGTTTGAAATACCAACAACCAAACGTTAATAAAAGGAGCGAAACATGGCGACACAAGACGATCTGAAACGCATGGCAGGTGAAAAAGCGGTGGAATTTGTGCCCGAAAACGAATACATCGGCATCGGCACAGGCTCCACCGTCAATTATTTCATCAAAGCCCTGGCCGCCAGCGGCAAACAAATCAAAGGCGCGGTCAGCAGCTCCAAAGCCACCTCCGCGCTGCTGGAACAATACGAAATCCCCGAAGTTACCCTGTCCGACGTCATCCGCCTGGCGGTGTATATCGACGGCGCCGACGAAATCAACCACAGCCTGCAAATGATTAAAGGCGGCGGCGGCGCACTGTTGCGCGAAAAAATCGTCGCCAGCGCGTCGGACAAATTCGTCTGCATCGCCGACGAAAGCAAATACGTTTCGCGCCTGGGCAAATTCCCGCTGCCGGTGGAAGTTATCCCCGTCTCCCGCTCGCTGGTGGCGCGCCAACTGCTGAAACTGGGCGGCGAACCGCAACTGCGCGTCGGCTTCATCACCGACAGCGGCAACGAAATCCTCGACGTGGCCGACATGGATTTGTCGCGCCCGCTGACGCTGGAAGACGAGCTGAACAAAATCACCGGCGTGGTCGAAAACGGCTTGTTCGCGCGCGATGCGGCCGACGTGCTGATTCTGGCGCGCGCCGGCGGCGTGGAAGTGATTAAAGTCGGCGGCTGATAAGGCGTTATTCAGGCATCAAAGGCCGTCTGAAAACCCGCAATCCGGTTTTCAGACGGCCTTTCAAATACAAAATACAAACCCGCCCCTCTGCCGGACAACGAAGTTTCCCGCATATCGGTTAAAATGCCCCCTTTTGATTTTTAACCAGCATCCCGCGCTATGCCCGATTGGAAAATCCCCGCCCTGTGCCTCGTTGCCGCCCTAGCGTTTATCGAACCGTCCGACATCTTTTCACGGCTCAAAACCCCGCTGGCCGCCAAAACCGTACGCGGCCGCAGCGGCACATCCGCCCGGCCCGCGCCGCAAGGCACGCATTACCGGGGACGGGTAACGTCCGTGCACGACGGCGACACCGTCCGCATCACCGACACCGACGGCCGCAGGCACAAAGTCCGCCTCGCCTACATCGACGCACCCGAAATCGGCCAAGCCCACGGCATCGAATCGCGCGACCGCCTGCGCCGCATCCTGTCGGATAAAACCGTAGACGTACAGGTAACCGATACCGACCGCTACGGCCGCGAAGTGGCCTACCTCTTTTCAGACGGCCTCGACATCAACCTGAGCCAAATCGAAAACGGCGCGGCCTGGCACTACACCTCCATCGCCAAAAAACAACAGCTCAAAGCCGATTTCGCCGCCTACGCCGCCGCCGAAGCCTACGCCCAAGCCGGACGCACCGGCCTTTGGGCGAAGCGCGAACCCCTCGCGCCCTGGCTGTTCCGCAAACAACAACACACCGCACAACCGCAATGAACAAACAAACCCGCCAAGAAATGTTCGAACGCTGGCGCGCCGAAAACCCGCACCCGCAAACCGAACTGAACTACACCACACCCTTCGAACTCTTGATTGCCGTCCTGCTTTCCGCGCAGGCCACCGACAAAGGCGTAAACAAAGCCACCGCCAAACTCTTCCCCGTGGCCAACACCCCGCAGGCCATGCTGGACTTGGGCTTGGAAGGCGTGATGGAATACACCAAAACCATAGGCCTCTACAAAACCAAGTCCAAACACATCATCGAAACCTGCCGCATCCTATTGGACAAACACGGCGGCGAAGTGCCGCAAACGCGCGAAGCACTCGAAGCCCTACCCGGCGTAGGGCGCAAAACAGCCAACGTCGTCCTCAACACCGCCTTCGGCCAACCCGCGATGGCCGTGGACACCCACATCTTCCGCGTCGCCAACCGCATGAACCTCGCCCCGGGCAAAAACGTGCGCGAAGTGGAAGACAAACTGATCAAAGTCATCCCGAAAGAATTCATCCTCGACGCCCACCACTGGCTCATCCTCCACGGCCGCTACACCTGCAAGGCGCAAAAACCCCTCTGCCACCGATGCATCGTCAACGACCTGTGCGAATACAAAGGCAAAACCATAGAACAGGCCGTCTGAAAACATGGGCTTCCGCGTAGTTGAAACGCAGCCGCCGCACAATACCGAACCGGCGAGCCATTCCCCAACCACACCGACTGAAACACAACCTACCCGACCATGACACACACACACGATAAGCCGTCTGAAACCCGCGTAACCGCCCTTTCAGACGGCCTCACCCCCTCCTTTGCCGACCGCCTGATACACTGGCAGAAACAACACGGCCGCCACAACCTGCCCTGGCACAGCCGCGACCCCTACCGCGTCTGGCTGTCGGAAATCATGCTCCAGCAAACCCAAGTCGCCACCGTGTCCGGCTACTACCCGCGCTTCCTCGCCGCCTTTCCCACCGTATCCGCCCTTGCCGCCGCAGCCGAAGACGACGTACTCGCACTCTGGCAGGGATTGGGCTACTACAGCCGGGCGCGCAACCTGCACAAAGCCGCCAAACAAATCATGGCCGACTTCGGCGGACAGTTCTCGACCGAACGCACCGAATTGGAAAAACTGTGCGGAGTCGGCCGCAGCACCGCCGCCGCCGTTGCCGCCTTCGCCTTCCTCAAACGCGAAACCATACTCGACGGCAACGTCAAACGCGTACTCTGCCGCGTCTTCGCCCAAGACGGCGACCCGCAGGACAAAAAGTTCGAGCACACCCTCTGGACACTGGCCGAAAGCCTGCTGCCGCCCCAAAACGCCGACATGCCCGCCTACACACAAGGCCTGATGGACTTGGGCGCGACCGTATGCAAACGCAGCAACCCCGCCTGCCCCGCCTGCCCCATGAGCGACATCTGCCAAGCCAAAGCCCAAGGCCGTACCGCCGAACTGCCGCGCAAAAAAACGGCGGCAGAAGTCAAAACCCTGCCGCTCTACTGGCTGATATGGCACGACGAAAACGGCGCGCTCCTGCTGGAAAAACGCCCCGCCAAAGGCATCTGGGGCGGCCTCTACTGCACCCCCTGTTTCGACAGCCTGCAAGCCCTGCACGACTTTGCCGCCCGACACGGCCTCACCGCCGAAGACTTAACTGAACTCCCGCCCCTAACCCACCGCCTGACCCACCGCATGCTGCTGATTACCCCGTTTGCCGTTGCAGGAAAAAAGCCGTCTGAAAACCTTTCAGACGGCCTCCGGGTGATGCCGGAAAAACTGGCGGACTACGGCCTGCCCAAACCGCTGGCGGCATGGCTGGCGGGAAAACAGCCCACCCTGTTTTAAAAGAATAAAAGGCCGTCTGAAAGCTGGGAAAACGGATTTACCGCCGTTACCCCCGCTTTCAGACGGCCTTTTATGCCCCTGGTGCGACAATTCAGATAAAGACAGATTCACTGACGCTTCAGCCCACAGCCGTACCCGACCTTCCATACAGGCTTGCTCCATCGGCGGCTTACCGCCTGACACCGGGAAACTGTTTATCCGCAGCGCACTAAACCGCCCGCCCGGTTTGCAGCGGTACACCGCTCAAACGGCTCATTTCCGCCACATACGCCGCCACCTTCGGCGGCATCTCCAGCCCGCGCACAATCGTCAGATTGCGCAAAATCGGGAATACCAAAATATCCTCCATCCCCAATTCTCCGCCCAATGCGTCGGCAGAAACCACCAAGCCTTCCAATTCGGCAAAATCATCCGCCAAACGCGGCAGATATTCCGGCGTTTTCGCCATATTTTCCGCGAAATTGCCGATAATCTGCTCCTTTTTCGCTGTGAAGTAATCCACTGCGCTTTGTTCGGCAAATTCGGGCAAATCCGCCAGCACGTCCCGCGGCTGTACCAACTTATTGACATAAGTGCCGACTTTGTCCAACCAAGCCTGCACCTGCGGCCGCACTTCTTCTTTCAGACGGCCTTTCCCTGCCATTTCGTCGATATAGCGCACAATATCCAAACTCTCGCCCATAAACGAACCGTCGTCCTTCTGCAAAATCGGCACCTGCTTCGCGCCAATCATCTTAATCGGCGTTTCCTCGTCGTTATTCTGTAAGATAACTTCTTCAACCGGCATGCCGCGCAGGCCGAAAATCATACGGGCGCGGACGCAAAACGGACAATGGTCGTAAATATAAAGTTTCATCGTCTCTTCCTTTCCCCAAGCGGGAAACATCATGATTAAAAAAGCCGGGACAGCCAAATTCCTCATCGTCCGGCCTGCGATACACCTCTGCCGGAATCATACCGTAAACCGCATATCTGGCAAAGCGTTGTTTCAAATGAATGTTTGACAAAATTTTACAAAAATAAATGCACAAATTTTAATCAAATCTTTATTATTGTTTTTTCTAAAATATTTTCTAAAAAATGAACAAGCGGTAGTTAATTTAGATTAACGGGCACACAATATGCCTGTTTTTCACTCATTTTCATGATTTACTTAAGCCGTTTGCAGGCATATACTGCCCGCAACTTTACTACTGTTTGAAAACAGAGGTGAACGTCGCCGGGCGGTCCGGTTAAAAAACCACACTTACTTATTGATTAGAACAAGTAATCCGCCTATGCCCCTGTGCCGGCTCAGGCAGCTTCCTCTTACCTAACACAATATCTTTGGAGTTTATTATGAATTACGATAAAGCAGTATCTGAAATGTTGAACGTTGACGGCGCATTGGCCGCAGCAGTTGTTGACTTCGCCAGCGGCATGATGCTCGCAGGCGGCGGTTCTCCCGCAATCGACCTTGAAATTGCCGCTGCCGGCAATACCGAAGTGGTCAGCTCAAAAATGAAAACCATGAAAATGCTGGGTCTGAATGACGTTATCGAAGACATCCTGATTACCTTGGGCAAACAATACCACTTGATTCGCCCACTGCAAAAACACGAAGGCCTGTTCCTGTATTCCGTATTGGACAAATCCAAATCCAACTTGGCTTTGGCTCGTCGCTCTTTGGTTGATGTAGAACGCAACCTGAGCTAATTTTTATTATCAAAAAATCGGCTGTTTTACAGCCGATTTTTTTTATCTTATAATATCTCGGTATTATTTATAAATCTTTAGAATTACACGCACCTAACCCATCCTTTTAGTTTTAGGATAAATTTTGGGATTAAACCATTTTATTAATTCACTTACGTTTGGGAGTTCATTATGAATTACGATAAAGCAGTATCTGAAATGTTAAATGTTGACGGTGCTTTGGCCGCGGCAGTTGTGGACTTTGCCAGCGGCATGATGCTCGCAGGCGGCGGCTCTCCCGCAATCGACCTTGAAATTGCCGCTGCCGGCAATACCGAAGTGGTCAGCTCCGAAATGAAAACCATGAAAATGCTGGGTGCAACCGATGCCATCGAAGACATCCTGATTACCTTGGGCAAACAATACCACTTGATCCGCCCGCTGCAAAAACACGAAGGCCTGTTCCTGTACTCCGTATTGGACAAAGCCAAATCCAACTTGGCTTTGGCCCGCCGCTCTTTGGTTGATGTAGAACGCAACCTGAGCTAATCCCTTTCTTGAAAACGGCTGGTTTCCAGCCGTTTTTTGTTTTTGCAGACAACCTGATTTCCACAAATAATCGGCGTTTTAGCTTCTCAGAAACCTTGTTTTCCTACCCTGCCCGTTTCAGCTACAATATTCGTCCATCCCTTCTCCCATACCGTTTCGGAGCATCCCATGGCTGGCATTAACCCTGCACCCTCGTCATCACAATCCGATTTTCAGACGGCCAAACAATGGTTCGAACAATACTGCTCCCAACAAAACGATTCCGACCGTGCTTTATTACATCATGCCTTAGAACTAGCCGAAAACACCTATCCGCCCGAGGCAACTACTGAAAGCGGCGAGCCGCTGTCAGAACACCTGCTGAAAGCTGCACAAATGGTGGCAGACATTGACCTGCTGCCGGAAGCAGTCGCCGCAACCATACTGACCGACATTTCCACCTATCGGGACAACTGGTTCGAAACCGTTGCCGAAAAATGCGGAAAACCCGTTGCCGAACTGGTGCGCGGTATCGACGAAGTACAGAAACTGACCCAATTTATCCGCGTCGACAACCTCGCCACTTCCGAAGAGCGCGCGCAACAAGCCGAAACCATGCGTAAAATGCTGTTGGCGATGGTCACCGACATCCGCGTCGTCATCATCAAGCTGGCTCTGCGCACACAAACCATGCAGTTCCTCAGTAACGTCCCCGACAGCCCCGAAAAACGCGCCGTCGCCAAAGAAACCCTCGACATCTTCGCTCCGCTCGCCAACCGTTTGGGCGTGTGGCAGCTCAAATGGCAGCTCGAAGACCTCGGCTTCCGCCATCAAGAACCCGAAAAATACCGTGAAATCGCGCTGCTTTTGGACGAAAAACGCACCGAACGCCTCGAATACATCGAAAACTTCCTCAACATCCTGCGCGCGGAGCTCAAAAAATACAACGTCCACTTCGAAGTCGCCGGCCGCCCGAAACACATCTACTCCATTTACAAAAAAATGGTGAAGAAAAAACTCAGCTTCGACGGGCTGTTCGACATCCGCGCCGTGCGGATTCTGGTCGATACCGTCCCCGAGTGTTACACCACGCTGGGTATCGTCCACAGCCTCTGGCAGCCCATTCCCGGCGAGTTCGACGACTACATCGCCAACCCCAAAGGCAACGGCTATAAAAGTTTGCACACCGTCATCGTCGGCCCGGAAGACAAAGGCGTGGAAGTGCAAATCCGCACCTTCGATATGCACCAATTCAACGAATTCGGTGTCGCCGCCCACTGGCGTTACAAAGAGGGCGGCAAGGGCGATTCCGCCTATGAACAAAAAATCGCTTGGTTGCGCCAACTTTTGGACTGGCGCGAAAACATGGCGGAAAGCGGCAAGGAAGACCTCGCTGCCGCCTTCAAAACCGAGCTTTTCAACGACACGATTTACGTTCTGACTCCGCATGGCAAAGTCCTCTCCCTGCCTACGGGCGCGACCCCCATCGACTTCGCCTACGCTCTGCACAGCAGCATCGGCGACCGCTGCCGCGGCGCGAAAGTCGAAGGGCAAATCGTGCCGCTGTCCACCCCGCTCGAAAACGGACAGCGCGTCGAAATCATTACCGCCAAAGAAGGGCATCCTTCCGTCAACTGGCTCTACGAAGGCTGGGTCAAATCCAGCAAGGCAATCAGCAAAATCCGCGCCTACATCCGCCAGCAAAACGCCGACACCGTGCGCGAAGAAGGCCGCGTCCAACTCGACAAACAGCTTGCCAAACTCACGCCCAAACCCAACCTGCAAGAACTTGCCGAAAACCTCGGCTACAAAAAACTCGACGACCTCTACACCGCCGTCGGACAGGGCGAAATTTCCAACCGTGCCATCCAGAAAGCCTGCGGCACGCTGAACGAACCGCCGCCCGTGCCCGTCAGCGAAACTACCATCGTCAAACAGTCCAAAATTAAAAAAGGCGGCAAAACAGGTGTACTCATCGATGGCGAAGACGGTTTGATGACCACACTTGCCAAATGCTGCAAACCCGCGCCGCCCGACGATATTGTCGGCTTCGTTACCCGCGAGCGCGGCATTTCGATACACCGCAAAACCTGCCCGTCTTTCCAACACCTCGCCGAACAAGCGCCTGAAAAAGTGTTGGACGCAAGCTGGGCGGCGTTGCAGGAAGGACAAGTGTTCGCCGTCGATGTCGAAATCCGCGCCCAAGACCGCTCGGGACTTTTACGCGACGTATCCGACGCGCTCGCCCGCCACAAACTCAACGTTACCGCCGTGCAAACCCAGTCCCGCGACTTGGAAGCCAGCATGAGGTTCACGCTCGAAGTCAAACAAGTCAACGACCTCCCGCGCGTCCTCGCCAGCCTCGGCGACGTCAAAGGCGTCTTGAGCGTAACGCGCTTGTGATGCGGATACATCCGGCCCTACCGCTTTAACGCCTGGTTTTGACTCAACCTTCATCCGCAAAAAAAGGCCGTCTGAAAACGATATTTAAGGTTTTCAGACGGCCTTTTCTCGGACTACTTCAATTCACAAGGTCTAAGCCATATTTTCAGCCACTACCCCGCGTTCTATCGGCTGCAACAGCGGCAAACCGTTCAACCGCTCCAAGGCCGTCTGAAAAGCAGACAGACTGACCGTTTCCGAACCGAAACGCTGCAAATGATGCGTATCCTGCTGGCAGTCGATTAACCCGACACCGCAGCGGGCAAGGAAAGGCACGGCGCAGGCAAAGGCGATTTTCGATGCGTCGGGCATACGGGCGAACATTGATTCGCCGTAAAACACCCGCCCGATCTGCACTCCGTAAAAACCGCCTGCCAACCGCCATTCCCCGGCTTCATCAGGCAACCGGCACTCGAAAGAATGGGCATGGCCTAAACGGTGCAGCCTGCCATAGGCCGTCTGAAAATCCGGCGTAATCCAAGTTCCGTCCTGACCCGGGCGCGGCACTGCGGAGCAGGCGGCGATAACGTCGGAAAAACAAGTATTGACGGTAACGCGGTAACTTTTGTTCCGCAGCGTTTTCGCCAGCGAACGGCCGATATGCAGCTTTTCCGGCAGCAGTACGGTGCGCGGGTCGGTGGTAAACCAGTAATACAGCTCGTTTTCGGAAAACCACGGGAAAATACCTTGGCGGTAGGCCGACAAAAGCCGCCCCGCGTCCAAATCTCCGCTTACACCGACCAGCCCGTCATATTCCGCCGCCAAGCGGGCGGCGTTGGGAAACCTATAATCATTGGGAGACAGATAAGGAATTTGCATAAATCCCGCCGCAAAAAAACGGCCATTTTACGGGCAAATCCCATCCTCTGCCTCACCTTTGTTGCGGCAAATCGACAAATATTAACAAAACAACCGATTCTACTGCACATTTTTTGAAACACGACTAATTAGCGTTTATATTTCATTCCCTTTATCCCATTCCGCACACAGAAAAGGAAAAATATGCCTGCCCAACGCAAACTCCCCCTCTTCCCGCTGGCCGTACTGCCGCTGACACTGGCCGCCGCCTTCGCCCATGCCGACGGAGACACCGTCGTAGAAGGCGCATCGCTCGACACCGTTTACGTTACCGCCGAAAAACAACTCCAGCAATCGCTCGGCGTTTCCCGCATTTCTAACGAAGACATCGAAAAACGGCCTGCCGTAAACGATATTTCCGAACTTGTCCGCACCATGCCCGGCGTAAACCTCACCGGCAACACCGCCACCGGCCAGCGCGGCAACAAACGCCAAATCGACCTGCGCGGCATGGGACCGGAAAACACCCTGATTTTGATTGACGGCAAACCCGTCCATTCGCGCCAGTCGGAACGCATCAGTATGCGCGGCGAACGCAACACGCGCGGCGACAGCAACTGGGTGCCGGTTGAAGAAATCGAATCCGTTACCGTCCTGCGAGGCCCCGCCGCCGCCCGCTACGGTTCCGGCGCGATGGGCGGTGTGGTCAATATCGTTACCAAAAAAGTACCGAAAGAATTCAAAGGATCGGTGAACTATTACACCAACCAGCCGCAAGACAGCAAGGAAGGGGCGACCAACCGTGTCGGCTTCAACCTCGGTGGCCCGATTATCCAAGACGTATTGGGCTTCCGCATCTACGGCAATTTCAACAAAACCGATGCCGATTCCACCGACATCAACCGCGATTCCATCACCACCCTTACCACGCAAAACGGCCCGATACGGGAACGCGGACGTATCGTTGTGCCTGCCGGACAAACCCGCACCGTTACCAACACCACCTATGGAGCGGCAGGGGTGGAAGGCGTGAAAAACAAAGACATAGCCGGCCGCCTGCAATGGAAAATCAGTCCGTCGCAAACCCTGATTTTCGACAGCGATTACAGCCGTCAGGGCAATATCTACAACGGCGATTCGCAAAATTCCAATGCCGCCAATACACGGACCGTCATCACCGATACCGCCACAGGCGCGGTGATTTCCGACACCGAATCGACCCTGCGCGAAATCTACCGGAGCGGCATCAAGGAAACCGCCCGCCTCTACCGTTCCTCCTACGCCCTGACCCATGACGGCGCGTGGGACTGGGGCGACACCAAAAACGTATTGAGCTACGAACGCACCACCAACAGCCACCTGCCCGAAGGTTTGGCAGGCGGGCCGGAGGGTAGCTATGTCGGCACGGAATACGTCCAAAGCCGTCTGAAAAACCTGCGTTTCAGCAGCGAGGCCAACATACCGCTCAAACTCGGCGTAGAAAACGTACTGACCGTCGGTGCGGAATTTACCGACAGCAAGCTGGACGATCCCTCATCCAACCGCCAAGGCTTTACCGACCAAGGCCAAACATCGACCTTCCCGGGCGTTTCCGCCATACGCGGCGGCAAAACATCGCAGCAGAACAAGGCAATCTATGTCGAAGACAATATTTCGCTGACCCCGTCCACCAAACTGATACCGTCCCTGCGCTACGACCACAACAGCAAAAGCGGCGGCAACTGGAGTCCCGCGCTCAACTTCTCCCAGCAGATTGGCGCAAACTTGCTGGTCAAAGGCGGCATCGCACGCGCCTACAAAGCCCCCAACCTGTACCAAAGCAACCCCGAATTCATCCTGTATACGCGCGGCAACGGCTGCCCCGTGGAATTGGGCAGCAACCCACACTGCTACTTTATGGGCAATGCCAACCTGAAACCCGAAACCAGCGTCAATAAGGAAATCGGCATCGAATTCGACAAAAACGGCTGGCAGGCCTCGGCAACCTACTTCCACAACGCCTACCGCAACAAAATCATCACCGGCACGGAAATCATAGCCCGCAGCAGCACCAGCACGGGCATCCTCTACCAATGGGACAACTCGCCGAGGGCGACTGTTTCCGGCCTAGAGGGCAACCTCGTCGTGCCCCTGCACAACACGCTGAAATGGAGCAACAACTTCACCTACATGCAGAAATCGGAAGACTACAAAGGCAACCCCCTGTCGCTGATTCCGAAGTTCACCATCAACAGCACGCTGGCCTGGACGCCGAACGAACGCTTTGACGCCAACCTGACCTTCACCCAATACGGCCGCACCAAACCGCGTTCGGTCGCCATCAACAACATCGAACAAAGCGGCAGCGGCGGCAGCGGCGAAACCCTGGCTTCCGCCCGCAACCAAACCGTTTTGGGCGGATACGGCATCTGGGGCATCAACGCCGGCTACAACTGGAACAAACGCGTGGCCGTGCGCGGCGGCATCAGCAACCTGTTCGACAAAAAACTGTACCGCACCGGCAACGGCGCGCAGACCTACAACGAACACGGCCGCGCCTTCTACGGCAGCTTAAAAGTATCGTTCTAATTAGATTCCGTATCCGTAGGCAAAGAGGCCGTCTGAAAACATCTTTCAGACGGCCTCTTATCCCGTACGCACTTTATACCCATCCCCGTCGAACACTATTTTTCAAAACCGTCCGAAACCGCGCGGGCATCAATAAGCGCACAACGGCAACCGGCATTTTGTATAATCTGCCTATTCCGTGCCCACACTGTCCGCAGCCTGTTTTCAACCAAGCGGCCCGTTTCAGACGGCCGGCAAAACATCCCAATCAAAGAGACCCCATCATGCAAAAAACCATCCTTTTCCTCTCCTGCCTGCTCGCCGCAACCGACCAAGCCGCACCAAACTTTCCCGGCCTGCGCACCCAACTGGGCGATTGGGACACCGTTTGCGACAACACCGGCACCTGCCGCGTAGCGGGCTATCACAATGACGGTTCGGACAATGCCGTATCCGTCCTGTTCACCCGCCCCGCCGGCAAAAACGCTGCCACCACCGCGCAGATTCAGATTATCGAAGAATGCGAAACACCCGCCGCCTGCGCCCAAGCCGACAACACCGGCGGCGAACTGTTTTTAAACGGCCAATCGCTGGGCACGGTCGCCTTCGGCAAAGACGACTACACTGCCGCACTCAGCCCGAAGCAGACGGAACAACTCATCGCCGCCTTCGCTGAACGCCAGCCGCTGTCGATTTCCGACCGTCAGGGCAAGGTGTGGATAATCCCCGACAAAGCCTTTGACCAAGAACGACTGGCCGAAGGCAAATTCTGGGTGACGTCCGTACAATCGTTTGACTTTCCCCGTGACCATGATGAAACCAACAAAAAAAACGCGCTAAAAAATCAAACCGTCGGCCTGTTTGCAAACGGCAGCAAAATCACCGACATCCTCATCGATGAAGACTTCACGCTCGCCACCATTCCCGAAGGCGGCCGCGCCGCCGTCGAAGCCGTGCTGGCGACAGCCAACCGCGTAACCCTGCGTATCGGCAGCAAAGAACGCGAACTGTCCGACGACGGCGCATACGCCGCACTGCTCGCCGCCGATGCCTATCAAGGGCGCGTGGGCGACGGCAGCGCGTGGGTGAAAAACGGTGCCACACGGTTTGCCGCCCAAAGCCCCGCCGTGCTACCGCCCAAAGCTGTGCCCAAAATTCAGGCCGCCCGCGTACCCGCCGAAACGAAAGGCAAAGAATACGCCGCCGGCACGCCCGAATACCGCAAATTATGGCAGCTTATCCGTAAACCTTACCAAACCGGCGAATGCGCCATTCTGCAAGATTCCAAACGCAACCGCAGCATTACCGTTTATCCCTTAAGCGGCGGCAAAGTACTGATCGAAACAGGTTGCGAACTGTTTGCCTATAACAGCAACGGTTTTTTCGCCGTCGCCGACAGCAAATTCAGCCGCATCCACACCATATTGAAAGATTCGAGCCTGGGCGGATACGGCGGCTTCGACGTAGACAAGAACGGTACGGCTACACTTTCAGGCAACCAAAAAGGCCGCGGCTTGGGCGACTGTTGGAGCACGGTTGAATATGTGTGGGACGGCAAAGCCTTCATCCGCAGCAAAAGCGAAAGCGACACGCAGTGCAAAGGCTTTGCCGGCGGCGCGTGGGAGCAGCCCGACTTTGTGGCGGACGTGCTTGCACCGAAATAAAAGGCAGGCCGTCTGAAAACGGAGTTTCTGCGAAGCTAAAACGTAAAAATCAGTAGCGTTGTTTACAGTATTTCCAGGAGAATACTGAAACATAAACATGCACGAGAACACCCGCCACCCCGCACCACCGCCAAGCCATTTGGTTGGACTACACACAGGAAAAGGAAAGCGTCACCTCCCCGGCCCGATGCTACCAAGTCAGCCGCGTCACCATCTACCGTGCGCTTAAAACCGCAAGGGGCAGGCTGCTCAAACCCCAAACCGGCACCAACAACCGTTTCAAACAGGCCAAGTATGGAATGAAACGCCTGGCCAAGGTAGAACGCAGCATTCGGGAAAACTCAAAAAGCAGGCCAAACACTACAATCAATCCTACCCTGGGGAAATGTACATCCCGACACCAAACGGCTGCCGCTGCTCAAAGGGCAGAAAGCTGCCAATCAGCAGGATTACCTGTTTGTCGCCATCGACGATTTCTCAAGGGAGCTATACGCTGCTATTTCGCCGGACATTGCCGGGCGTTTCCAAAATGCGACAAATTGACTGAGTTTTTTGGGCGTGTGTTTGCCCTGACGATACAAACAAATCTGTCTGTTCGTCTGAAGACGAACCGCGCCGTATTCGGCGCTTTCTTTTTCCCGCTCAATGTTGACGGCAATTTTGCCCAAAAGCGTTAAGAATTGTTCCTGAAACAGGTTGAACGAATCGAGTATGTTGCCCTACGATGGTTCTGCGTATCAAGATGCACCCATTTGGTTGTTTAGATTCGCTTTAATGTAATTGAATTCAAATATTTAGAAAATTTTTTAGATAGCATTCGGCAGCAGGTATTTAACAAACGCAGGTCGGCTCAAACCCCAATAAAACGGTCAAGTTACCCGAAATGTTGGGTTTGAACCTAGTATATGCACGTGAGGGGCATTTGCCGCCTACGCGCCCTATGTTTCAAAATAGTCTGAAACCGCAAGGATGGAGGCATTTGCGTTTTTCAGGCTGCCCCAATTTACCGCTGAATCTGTGAGGTAATCGTGCTGTCGGTAATCTTGTCGTCTTCCGCCAGCAGCATGGCTTTGGAGAGGACGACCGAGAGCGTGTTGTCGCCCTCAAACGGGATAAACAGTTTGTCGGATGCGTCTTTTTTGCGGCTGTCGGGTACGATGCAGAGGTATTGGTCGTCCGGCAGCATCAGGATGTTGCTGCTGCCGATGTGGATTTTGTAGGTACGCAGCTTGCCCTGCACGATGAGGAAGTTGCCGTCTATGTGGGCAACCTTGGCGATTTTCAGGCGCGGCAGCAGGGTTTCCAGTACGGCTTTTCGGGTTTTGGCGACTTCGCCCAAATCGCCGAAGGAATAGCTCTGCCAGTAGCTGTAAAAACGTGCCTCTCCGCCGTTGTCTTCCCAAGTCGGGTCGTTACCCACGCTTGCCACGCCGACAAACAAATCGACGTCGCGCAGCACTTCGGAAAACACGCGCGGCGGAATATCAATTAAGTCCAGCGCGGTAGCATTGTAATCGTCGTCCAACCGGTGAAAGCGCACTTGGTCGGTGCTGACATACTGCCAGATGCCGCTTTCCGTCCATGCTTCTTCGCTGTCCACCGCGTTTGTCCAAAATTGGGCGAGCAGGTTGTATTCGGGCAAATCCAACGATACGGTTGCGTAGTCGCCACCGTCCCACGCGCCTGCCAGCGAGCCTCTCCAGCCGCGCCCCTTGGCAAGCGTCATGTATTGGTGTTGTTTCAGGATGTGGGCGGCAAAACGGTTGCTGTATGTTTTGGTGTTGATTTCGGCTTCGGTGAGCAGATAGATTTCGCGGTATGCCTGTTTTAGCGGCTGGCGGATTTCTTTGTCCAACAGCAGTTTGCGCCACCGGGCGATGCTTTGCTGCGTAGCGAGCGCGGGATGCCACAAGCTGACTTGCAGGCAGCCTGAAACATCGGTTTGCGCGCCCGTTTCGTCCACCCATGTTCCGTCCAGCCACAGCGCGGATTTGCCCTGCGTGTCGTTTTCGTCGCAGAAAAACTGCCACACCAGCGGGCGCGTGAGGCAGGACATCAGCCCGTGCTGCCAGTAATACTGTTCGGCGTGTTCCAGCGGTACGCGGTGTTCAGAGCGCATCATCTGGTCCAAGCGGTCGCGTTGGGCGGTGAGCGTGGCGTTGAGGTTTTTCTGTGTGGCTTTAATCTTTTTCAGTTTGTCGGCGTAGTCGGTTTTCACAAAGGCGGGCACGGTTTTCTGCGGCGAGCCGTCGGGTTTGAACCAGCGCAGTTCGGACTTGCCCACGCCCGTAACCGCCAGACGGCAGGTGTATCCGCCAAAATCATAGTCGCGGCAGCCTTCCTGCAAGCCGAAGTCGTCCACCGCCATGTCTTCGATTTCGTTGCGGGACACGCCCCGCTGTGCGGCGGCTTCGTCCAGATATTTGGTAATCGCGCTTTGCACGTTGCTGAACTTAATCCGCAGGCGCAGGCGTGAAAGGCAGGCGATGCCGTCCAGCCCTTTGGAGCGGAACAGCGCATAGAAGCAGGCATTGCCCACGGCGGCATAGCGTGCGCCGAGATTGGGGATTTTTTCGTATGAATGCAGCGCAAGCTGGGTAAGGGCGGACAGGGTGGCGCTGTCGTGGAAATGGCTGCACATCCACACCAGCCCTTTGAGCGCGGTCTGGTTGAGGCTGCAAACGGGCAGGACATGGGTGTTGTAGCTATATGACCCGCCGCTGTATTCCTGGGTAACGGTTTCGGTCTGCACTTCGCTGCCGCAGACAAATTCTATCCAGACGTACAGCATTTTTTTGAACCTGTCCGCACCCAGCGCGTCAATCAGCGTTTTGGCTTCTTTCAGGTATTTTTCGCTCGGCTTACCCGCATTGGCGGACAGGGCAAGCGTAATGATTTTGCTCCACACGTCCTGCTGTTCGGGCGGCAGCGCGGCAAGCTGCGGATTGGCGTATCGGGCAAACGCATCGTCTTGGGCGGGAAAGCGGGCTTCGGCGAAACTGCCTGCCAGTTCGGCCAGGGCGGCAAGGTTGGCGGTGGCGGCTTTTTTGTCCCACAGGTGTTTCGCAAAGACGCGGTAACGGTCGCAGGCGTTTTTCAGGCAGCCTGAAAGCGTTTCGCTCGGATTGGGGAATTGTTTTTTAATTTGGTTTATCAGATATTTGAGCGGATAGAAATCTGCCTGCTGCTCGGACAGTCCGTTGTCATCCAGCATAGCGGCAAAAATGCGCTGCACATCCTGCTCCGTCATCGGCAGTGTTTTGCGCGCCAGAGCCACCGCCACTGCCGCACGGATGGTGTCGTAATTGTGCAGCCCGTCCCTACCTTTTTTGTTAAAAACTTTATTCCGTCCCCAGCCGCGTATCAAATCGATGCAGTGGATCAGTAAATCGACGCGGTATTCGGGCGCGGCTTTCTCCACTTCGGCAAAGCTGGGGCAGAGTTTCAGATTTATCGTGGCGTATTGGTGCGAACGTTTTTGGCCCCATTCATTTTGCAGTACGCTGAGAAGCTGATTGAACTCAGCACGGCGGCTATCAGAAATTTGCACGGTTTGGTTTTGGGTCATGGGGATTTCCTTATGTGTCGGGGATTGGGTCATTTCGCCGCAAAGGCGGACAACGTCGGCAAGCGTTTTCTTGTCCGCGCTGTTCAGGCTGTATCGGGTGGCTTCGGCAAAAGCGCGGTAGCGTTCTGCGGCGGTTTTCAGGCTGCCTGAAAGTGCGGCGGAGACGGCGTTGCCGTGCTGTTTTTGGATTTGGCGCAGCACGGCGGCAACGGGGTAAAATAGAAACGCCGCTTCGGTGAGCAGGCCGTTGTCGGCAAACATCGCATCCAAAATACGCACGGCCTGCGCTTCGGTCATCGGCAGGTTTTTGCGGGCAAGGGCGGCGGCCACGGCAGCCTGAACGGAACTGTAAATCTTGGGATAGTTGTCCGTTTCGTCCGCCAGCCATTCGAGGTTGTCCGCACCGCGTATTTTTTCCACTGCCATAACCAGCACGTCCACGCGGAAATCGGGTGCGGCGTTTTCTATTTCGGCGGCATAAGCGGGGATTTTCTTGGTGTCCGCGCGTTCGTTGGGGCCTGCTTTCTGCCTGTGCCATTCGGCCCGGCAGGTGTCAAAAATGCGGTTGATTTGTTCGCGCCGTTCCGTGCTGATGGCGGGGTCTGGTCAGTAAGATTGTGGCATGGGGACTCCTTAGGGATTGGGGGGAAAGGCAATTTCCACGGGTTGGGGCATTTCAAAGCAGAAGTTTGCGTAGGGTG
Source organism: Neisseria sp. P0008.S010 (assembly GCF_051962715.1). Lineage (NCBI taxonomy): Bacteria > Pseudomonadati > Pseudomonadota > Betaproteobacteria > Neisseriales > Neisseriaceae > Neisseria > Neisseria sp. P0008.S010. The sequence goes on along the minus strand of NZ_JBQCVA010000014.1, from coordinate 25,980 downwards.
GGCACTTGTTGCACACGCGTTTTCAGGCTGCCTGAAAGCCCTTTTGTGCGGGCGGCCGACGGGATTTGCCGCACGCCCTATCTGCCGCAGGGCTGTTTGAAGGTTTTGATGCGGGTTTTGCCGCTTCGGGCAGTATAGACGACTTTCAGGCTGCCGTCGGGCAAAAAGCGTGTGCCTTGGTAATCCAGCGTGGAAAGCGGGGTGGCGGTCTGCGCCATGTCGGGCAGGACGATGCGGCGGCGCACGGTGTTTTCGCGGTCGAACAGTTTGGCAACGGCAAGCCTGCCCTCCCCGTCCGTGCCCAAATAGCAGCCGCTTGGCTGGTGCAGGGCGACAAGGTTGGGGGCGGTGTAGCGGCGTGTGCCGTCCGTGAACTCGTCCGCGCTGCTGTAATTTCCGGCGGAAATGTGGACGGACGCGGTGTTGCCGTCCCAACGGATTTCGGGTTTGTGCGGGGTGGCCGTCCATTCTTTCAGGCTGCCTGAAAGCCGGGTATAAAGCGTGTAACCGTCGTCCGTGTGGCTTTGCAGGATGTGGAGTCTGCCGTTTGGGGAACGGGCAATTTCCACGGGTTGGGGGGCGGCTGCGGCGGCAAGGGCGGCGGTCAGCAGGAAGGCGGGGAACATTGTTTTTGGGTGCACGGCAGTGTCCTTTTCGGCGTTAGGAGAGATTTCAGGCTGAGGCCGAAGTTTGCGTAGGGTGGGCACTCGCTGCCCACCCTACAAAAACCTTGGATGTTGCAGCGGTTTTCAGGCTGCCTATCCGCCCACCAGCGGCGTGAGTTTGATGAAATTGACGACCAGCCCGTCGTGCAGGTACACGGTGTCGTCCAGCGTTTCCAGTTGGCGGTTGTCGGCAAGGATGAAAAATGCGTTCTGCTCAAAAGCGTTCAGGGCGACGGCAATTTGCTTTTCCGCGTCCACAGGCTGCGGGTGCGCGCCTTTTTTGCCGTGCGCTTCCCGAATCACGATGTCACCCCGCTCGGTGGGGATAACGAGGCTGTGGCGCAGCAGGGCATCGGCGGCGCGGCCGTTGTAGGCGGCGACCTCCTGCCGCACGCGTTCGGCAATCAGTTCCGCCGCGCTGATGCGGTTGGTTTGGAACTTCAAAAACAGCTCGTGCAGCACTTTGCCGCCGAGGTTTTGGTCTTGGATGGTGATGGTGGCTGCGGTCATGGATGACTCCTAACAAACAGAAAACAAATGAATTATACTGTTTTTGGAGCGGTTCAGGCAGCCTGAAACAAAGCATCCTGCACTTTGATGGAGATAAGTGCAGGATGCTGTTTACATTTTAGCTCCGCAGGAGCTTTGTTTAACTTCATTGAAGTTCACGTTTTCACACGGCCTTCCGCGGCAGGTATTTCCCCGCTTCGCGCAGGCTCAGTTTGGCCATTTCGTGCCGGTGGTGGTCGATAAAGCTTTGTACCCATTCGGGGTTGGTTTTGCTGTAATCGCGCAATGCCCAGCCGATGGCTTTGTTGATGAAAAATTCTTTTTGCCCCAGATTGTTGCAGATGATTTTTTCCAGTAGCGCGGTGTCGGTGCGTTGTTTGCGGAGCAGTTGGTGGTCGATGGCGACGCGGCGCAGCCAGATGTTGTCGTGCGTACTCCATGCCAATAGGACGGTGCTGGCTTCGGGGTGACGTAGGGCGATGTTGCCGACAATGCGGTCGAGTACGTCGGAGCTGTCCCACCATGATTTTTCGGTAATCAGCGTTTGCAAACGCGGGATGTCCTGCGGGGTCAGGTGCTGCTGCATTTTTTTCAGATATTCGAGCGCGGTGTATTGCAATTCGCGGTGCGGGTCATCCCAGCAGCGGCGCACAAAATCCCAATCGACCGGCTGTTTGGCGGCGTCTTTGAGAAACGGGCGGCACAGGCGGGCAAGCTCGGGTTTGCCGATGCCGAAATAGGCAAAACGGTGTTTCATGTATGCCTGCATTGGCACGGCGCGTTCGGGATTGGCGTGTTGTTGCAGGACGGCGAGCAGGGCGGGGTAGTCCATAGGGTTTCCTTATCTTGGAAACGGACGGGTTCAGGCCGTCTGAAAGGGTTTTGAATTGGGGTGCAGGCTGCTTTTGTTTTCAGGTAGCCTGAAAACGCTTGGCCGCTACTTCCAGCATTTTCCATTCACCCCCGCGCCCGTGGTAGGTTTCGGCATCAATCTCGAACACGGCTTTGCAGTGTGTGCATTGGAAATAGTGGGTCAGGAAATCGTACCAGCCGTGCAGGCGGCGGTTGCCCTGCGGGTCGGTGTCGATGATGTAACCGCTGCGGGCGAAGGTTTCGACATAATCGGTGTTGATGTGTTCCGCTTGGGCATAGGAGAGCGTGATGTCGGCCAGCGTGCCGTCTGCCAGGCGGTCGGCGGCGCGCAGCAGTATTTTCGATAGTTTTTTGCGGGGTTTTGATGCGGACGGTGGGGCGCAGATCGGCGCAGTAATCGCACATGGTTCGGGTCTTTCGGTGGGGAATGGGGTGCAGGCTGCTTTTCAGTCCCTCATTCCACCGTAATCTCACACTCACATTCCACTTCGAAATTCAACGAATTGGCGATAAAGCACAGGCGGTGTGCTTCGTGGTGCAGGGCTTTGGCCTGTTCGACGTGCTGCGCTTGGGTGATGGTGACCTGCGGGCGCAGCGTGGCTTTGACGAACTTGCCCGGCCGGGCATTGTCGCCTTCGTCCATCACAGCTTCGGCGTGGTCAGCGTAGGCGGTGACGGTGATGCCCGCCGCGCTGCACAAGTGCAGATACCAGAGTTTGTGGCAGGCGGAGATGGCGGCCAGCAACATGTCTTCTGGATTGTGACGGGTTTTGTCGCCTCGAAAAGTGGGGTCGGACGAGCCGAGAAGATCGGGTTTGCCGGCGATTTTGACGGTGTAATCGCGCGAATAGGCGGTGTAGGACGATGTGCCGCTGCCCAAATTGCCCGTCCATTCGATAGTGGCGCGGTAGGTGTGCTGTTTGCTCATGGGGTTTTCCTTTATGGTGTGGGTTGTCGGGTTGTAGGCAGCTTTTCAAACGGCCTTCGGATAGCAATGCAGGCTACCTGAAAACTGCCTACACTTTGGTTTTATACGGCAAACGGCGAATTACAGCAACCCGCCCCGTGGAAGAGGGAGAATGGGGCAAGCGCACCTGCCGATATTTCAGGTAGCCTTTGGGCGGTCGGATCGGGTTAGAGAATCCGTCCCACAGTTACTGCCTGTAAGTGCGAGTTTCAACAAGGTTAAAACCATGTGCGTGTGTTTTGTATACACCCTGCCCATGCAGGCTACGCTTGCTCACACTTCATCAGCGTAATTATTATTAATAAATTCAATACATTCTTTCAATTTTTCTATAACAATTTCAGTTGGCATGACCACTACGATTTCATCAGTTAATAGGCTGTCTATCTTTGTCATCTCTTTGCCGACAATTACCCCAAAGTGCTCTCGATACTGCTCAACTTCACCGCCATTAGGCACTTCTTCCAATATTTCCTTCAATAGGGTTTCAGACATTTCTAACAAATGCCGAACCCCCAATCCACCGTCATCCATTAAGAAATTTGCTAACCAGCCAAAGTTTTCATACCCACTACTCTCATGAAACAGCACTCCAAACCGGTTACTACCGCTTTGAAAGAAATCTCTTGTAAAAATTAAATCCATACTTAAGATCCATTAAATTATTTCATCAGAGGGCAAACAGCAGGCGTAGCCCGCATAGCGGTAGTCGCAAGTCGGACTCTTGAATCCGACATTTGTGCATAACGCCTGCTTCGTTGAATCTACGCTTTCAGGTAGCCTGAAAGGGGCTACCTGAAAATTGAAAACCGCGTACGTGTGCTCCGCATACACTTTGCCAAGCGGACTACACTTGCTGAGTGTCAAACGGATTAGGCGGTTGAAGAAGCCCTCAACCGCTGAGCGAGAAAGGCATTGGATGATGAGATGTCGGGTGATTTGTTTTTAGTGGCGATCGCCAATAGCATTTAAGCATTGCGCTTGAATTGCGAATACAAGGGCATCACAAATCGTTCATCAATAACCTTTCTGATTTAAATAACGGTATTGGCCACAGCCTTCTTGAACTCCACCATCACATGCTTTACCGAACCATTCCTTGCTAAGATGAAAGTCTTGGTGCACACCTCCTCCGGTGAAATACATCGCACCCAGATTATATTGGGCTTCGGCATACCCCTGTTCCGCTGCCTGGCGGAACCATTTGCCCGCTTCGGCATAGTTTTGGCGTACGCCGCGTCCGGTGGCATACATCGCACCCAGATTAAATTGGGCTTCGGCATACCCCTGTTCCGCTGCTTTGCGATACCATCTGACTGCTTCGGCATCGTCTTGGCGCACGCCATATCCTTTGGCATACATCAGGCCCAAATTAAATTGGGCTTCGGCATATCCCTGCTCAGCCGCCTGCCGATACCATTTGACCGCTTCAGCATAGTCTTGGCGCACGCCATCTCCGTTGTCATACATCAGGCCCAAATTATATTGGGCTTGGGGAAACCCCTGCGCTGCCGCCTGCCGATACCATTTGACTGCTTCGGCATCGTCTTGGCGTACGCCGCGTCCGCTGTCATACATCAGACCCAAATTAAATTGGGCTTCGGCATACCCCTGTTCCGCTGCTTTGCGATACCATCTGATCGCTTCGGCATAGTCTTGGCGCACGCCTTGTCCTTTGTCATACATCCCACCCAAAGAAAATTGGGCTTGTGCATTTCCCCGTTCTGCCGCCTGCAAGGTCTCCCGAAAATCTAGTACGCCATCTGCCCATGCCGCTTGGTTCAAACCCAAGGCAATCAGGGCGGCTGCGAGTAATTTTGTAGGATGTTTCATTTTAAGTCTCCTATAGTTTTTAAAACGTTAATGGATGGGCACGTGGTATGTGCCCGAAATCTTCGTATCGCCTGAAAAACGGATTTTATCCCCTGAATTTCATGGCGGCTATTTTATCCCGCCATAGGGATTTCTCCCTACTGCCGCACCAACCCGCAAAACGCCTGTGCGCAACCTGTGTCATATTCTTGTTTGGCACAGAATTCGGTTTATGCATTCTTTTGCGATGTGCAGGCTGCTTTTTTACGCTTTCAGGCCGTCTGAAAACCTATTTCACCGCCGAATTTCCCCCATCCGCAGATATTGCCGCACCCGTGATAAAACTGCTCATCGGGCTGACCAAAAATAAAATTGCGGCAGCGATTTCTTCCGGGCGGGCAATGCGTTTGACTGCGTGCAGCCCTTCTACCCACGCGCGCTGTTGAGGGTCGGCAGACATCATTTCCGTGTCCGTGCCGCCAGGCAGCAGGGCGTTGGCGCGGATGCCTTGGGCGGCGTAATCGGCGGTAATGCTTTTGGCCAATGCGGAAAGTGCGGCTTTGGCACAGCCGTATGCACCCATGTTCGGCAGGGCGCAACTGGTGCCGACAAAGCTGGACGTGAATACCATCGCACCGCCGCCGCGTGCCAGCATGGCGGGGATTTGGCTGCGTGCGCCGAGGAAGGCGGCAGTCAGATTGCCGTCCAGCGTAGCCCGCCATTCTTCGGGAGAAAGCTCCGCCAGAGGCTTGTACGCACCAAGCATGCCTGCATTGTTGATTGCGATGTCCAAGCCGCCGAACTCGCGCTGCGCCGTGCGGACAACCGTTTCGTGCGTTTCAGGCAACACCGCATCGCCTGCCACGGTAACCGCCCGTCCGCCTTGTGCACGAATCAGGGCGGCGGTTTCTTCCAGTTTGTCGGTACGGCGGGCACACAAAACAACATTGGCACCGTGTTCCGCCAACAGTAGCGAAACTGCGCGCCCGATGCCTGACGACGCACCTATGACGGCGGCTGTTTTATCTTTTAAATCCAATAGGTTTGACATAGTCTTTTCCCAGTATTGCTGTTGAAAACGGCTCAAGTTTAGGGAAAGACCTAGGTGAAAGCGACCCGATTATTGATGGGATTGCAGTTCGGGCAGAAAAAGCAGCCTGCACATTTGGCAAACAAAGTGCAGGCTGCTTTTTAGCTTCGCAGAAACTTCTTTTTAACTTCGTTGAAGCTCCGCTTTCAGGTAGCCTTCCCCACCGCCCGCTGCACCCCGAAAATCGAAGCCAGCACCAGCACGAAGCCCGCCAGAGATTTCACATCCATGCCCTGGCCGAGGAACAGCCAGCCCAGCACAAAGGCGCAGACGGGGCTGAGCAATCCCAGCGAAGACACGGCGGCGGGCGGCAGTTTGGCGATGCCGTCGAACCACAGCACATAAGCCAGCACCGCGCCGAACAGGCACAGATACAGGTAGCCGCCGAGGTTGGCCGCGCTTAACGCTTCCAACGGCGGTTCGGCCAGCAGGGCGACGGGCAGCAGACACAGTCCGCCGATAAACAGCTGCCAGCCGGTGAACGCCAACACGGGCAGCGAAGTGCGGCGATGTTTCGACAAATACACGCCCAAGGCCATCGCCGCCGCGCCCGCCAGTGCCGCCAAAATGCCCAGCGTGTCATAGCGCGCCTGCGGCGACAGCACCAACAGCGCAATCCCTGCCACGCCCGCCGCTGCCCAGCCCCAAGCAGCTTTCGGCGGCATGGTTTTGCCAATCAACCAAGTGAACACCAGCACCATCAGCGTTTGCGTGGAACTCAAAACCGCCGCCAAACCGCCCGGCAAGCGGTACGCCGCCACAAACAGCATGGCCTGGAAAAAGCCGATGTTCAGAAAACCGAGCAAGAGAACCATCGCCCATTCGCCGCGTTTAGGTATCCACCGCGTCCACGCCAAAAGCAAAAGTCCTGCGGGCAAAACACGGATTAAAGCGGCAGTAAACGGCCGGTTTGGCGGCAGAAATTCGGTGGTGACCAGATAGGTGCTGCCCCAAATCAGCGGGGCGAGCGCGGTGGCGAGGATGGCGGTGGTGCGGTTGGGCATGGTGGGTTTTCTTTTGTGTGTGGCGCTTTAGCTTCGCAGAAACTCGCTTCGCTTCGTTTTAACTTCGTTGAAGCTGCGCTTTCAGGTAGCCTGAAGGCCGTCTGAAAAACGGGAGGGGGGTGATGGGACAAAAGCAGCATCGCAGGCACACACATCGGTTGGCTGAATTAAAAAATCAGACCGATGGCAGCCTGCACTTGGGTTTTGTGCGGCAGACGGTGGGGCGGTACCAACCTGCTCCCTCCCCTGTGGGGGGAGGGCCGGGGAGAGGGCTTTTGGGGTTTACTGCGATTTTGGGTGCGGGCTGCTTTTAAATTTTCAAGTAGCCTTTCAGACGGCCTGAATATCTGTCCGAAGGCCGTCTGAAAGCCTTATTGTTTCGCCGCCCCGCCTTGACGGCAACTTCGTTTCGCTGCATTATGGCACAACCGAAAGGCAATGATATTCATTGTAATCCAATACATTAGGAGATAAAAAATGACTGACGCACACAAAATCTACACCGCATGGACGCAGATGTGGAACGGCCATCTTGATATTGCCGACGAACTGTTGTCGCCCCATTTCAAAGCCCACCTGACCGCCGACTCCACCCCGCCGCCCGCGCCCGTTACCGACATTGCCAGCGCGAAGGCCTGGATTGCCACCATCCGCGCCAAAGCCGATTTGCATTACGAACTCGTGCTCGGCCCGTTTTGCGACGGCGACATGATTTCCGCCTATTGGCGCGTTACCGCCACGCTCGGCGGCAAAACCGCCGTCAAAGTCGGCACGGATTTCCTGAAAGTCAAAGACGGTAAAATCACCGACTGCTGGACGATGAACAACAACGCCGCATAAAGCGAAGCCCGATGGGTTTCAGGCAGCCTGCACTTGGGTTTTAATAAAGTGCAGGCTGCTTTTCATTTTGCCAAATGTTTATTTAGATGTTTTTTAATAACAATCAATCATGGCAGAAGCGGTAGCCCCAACTCCTTTAAAAATTCATTATGTTTCGCCGTAGCCTCTTTAATTTTTAAATCCAAATCCATCAAAACACTATGATTAGCGACCAAATCGATTTCTTCCTCAATAGGGGTATTGCTGACATAACGGGCAATATTCAGATTGTAGCCGTTATCCTCAATTTCCTGCATAGATACACGGCGTGAGTAGCTCTGTTCTTCTTTGCGGTATTGGTAGCATTCCACGATTTTATCGATATGTTCGCCTGTCAGGCGGTTTTGGCGTTTGCCTTTTTCAAAATAATCGGCGGCGTTGATAAACAAAACGTCGTCTTCTTTTTTACATTTTTTCAACACCAAAATGCAGACTGGAATGCCTGTTGAATAAAACAAATTGGCAGGCAGTCCGATAACGGCGTCGATATTGCCATCTATAAGCAGTTTTGTGCGGATTTTTTCTTCCGCACCGCCTCGGAACAATACGCCGTGCGGCAGAATGATTGCCATCGTGCCGCTATCGCTTAAAAAATGGAAACCGTGCAGCAAAAAGGCGAAATCTGCTGCCGATTTAGGGGCGAGCCCATAGTTTTTGAAGCGGAAATCGTTTGCCAAATCCTCTTTCGGCTCCCAGCGGTAGCTGAATGGCGGATTGGCAACAACGGCGTCGAATTCCAGCTTCTTCGCAGGATTCATTTCATTCAAAATATCCCAATCGTTGAGCAGGGAATCGCCGTGATGAATGGTAAATTCTGTATCCTTTACACCGTGCAGCAACATATTCATCCGCGCCAGGTTGTAGGTGGTAATGTTCTTTTCCTGTCCGTAGATTTTGCCGATATGCCCGTCTGCTTCCACCATCTGATGACGCACATTCAGCAATAAAGATCCCGAACCGCAGGCAAAATCCAGCACATTGTCCAGCTTTTTCTTTTTACCGCTGGCGGGGTTTTGGCTGTCGAGCGTAACAATCCGCGACAAGATCGTAGAAACCTGTTGGGGGGTATAAAACTCGCCAGCCTTCTTGCCAGAGCCGGATGCAAACTGGGCAATCAGGTATTCATAGGCATCGCCCAAAGCATCGCTATCGGTAGAAAATTCATTGATGCCTTCAGCGATTTTCTTGATGACCTCGCTTAATCGCTTATTTCGTTCTTCGTAACTTCTGCCAAGCTTTTCCGAATTTAAATTAATTTCGGAAAACAAGCCGCCAAACGTACTTTCAAAAGACTCGTTTTCAATATATTTAAAACCAGCTTGCAAAGTATTTAATAATTCACTGCTTTGAATACGTGCAAGTTCAGCAATGCTGCCCCAAAGAAACTCGGGCTTAATCACATAATGTACTTTACGGCGCATCTGTTTTTCAAAATCAGCGACGAAGTCAGCATTTTGTTCATACCACACGGCAAGCGGTGTGCGTTTGTCTTCATCGCCCAATTGCGGATAATCTCGCCCCAATTCCTTTTGTGCAGCAAGCTCGTAATTGTCGGACAGATAACGTAAAAACAGAAACGACAGCATATAGTCGCGGAAATCGTCGGCATTCATCGCCCCGCGCAGTTGGTCGGCGATTGCCCATAGCGTTTTGCCGAGTTGGTTTAATTGTTCTTGGGTCATGGTTGCTTCTCGATTAATTGGGGTAAAGAAAAATGGTATTTTTCTAAGAAATTTTGGAAGATCTCTTTAAATAAATCCTTATTATCTTGATTCATTTCCCTGGGTTCATAAATAGAGTGATTACCATGACTCAATAAATTTAGAGCTCGAGCATATAGAATCTCATCATCAATACCTGTCAGGCAATCTGAAAAATCATTGTAACCTAAGAAACTAGAAGTTTTTTCTAAGATACTTCTTAGCATATTAAAGTGATATGTATATATTGAATCACTATCAATAGCCGCTTGTATCTTACTAAGGCTGGCTACATGATGGAAAAAAGGGACATCATCAGTTGCTTGGAGATGAAGATAATTTTTCGTTTTATCTTTGTGTAAAAAATATTTCTTATGCTCCTGTTTTTTTAATTCATTGCACATGACATTAAAGAATAATCCATGATGTGATGAAATGATTGCTTTAAATTGATTTTTATTTTCCTTTAATAATTTTGCCAAATCACAAGCAATTGAAATAGTGTTGTTATCATCTAAAGATGAAACAGGGTCATCAATATAAATATATTTAACCCATTGGTAAGATTCATGTCCATCTGAAACTAATTGGCATAATGCAAGAAAAAAGCACCAAATAAATATGACTTCTTCACCTCGAGAAATTTTAATTAATTTTTCTGGAGCCTTTAGATTGGTAAATGAGATGAACCAATTTTTATAGTCAATTTTAAAATCAAAATCCGCATATCGATTTAGATAAAATGAAATTTTTTCTTCCAATGCTAGGTCTTCCAGTCCACTAAAGAATTTTGAATCAGAATTGAGTAGTAATTTTGGTTCTTTCCCCTCATTAATAAAATCATTATTCCAAAAAAAAAGATCTTCGGTATATGCATTGAAATAAAGAGTATTGGTTTGGTTATTATTCCTCTTTTGATTTTGTTTTTTTACTTCCATAGATAAACAGGTTTTACCTGTGGCATTGTAAGCATAGAGCAAGACAAAATCTTTATTATTCAAATCATCTCGAATTCTATTGGCAAGCCCTCTCATGGTTTTATAGGTTGTGATTTTTATTTTATTATTATTCATGTTAGTTCCTAAATATTGGGAAAAGCTGCTGCATCAGTCCCTTCTTATGGTCTTTCAGACGACCTATCTGTTCGTTTTCTTCGCTGATCAGCTTGTCTAGTGAAGACAGGCATTCGGCTATGGCTGGTTGTTCTTGGGTGGATGGAAAGATAACTAAAATATCATTTAGTCTCTTTGTTGAAATACCTAAAACTTTTGTTCCCTGAGATTCTTTTTGAATTTGTTTTTTCATTAAATTTGACTGAAATAAGTAGCCTAAAAATCCAATAGAAAAGTAACTCTCTATTGGCCTCGCTAATAGAGTGTGTAAACCCGAAACCATAATCTCATTATTTAAATTAACAATTTCTATTGCCTTTCCAATATCATCCAAATCTTCAGAAGCATCTGCAAAAATTAAATCTCCTTCTTTGCAATAATGATTTTCTCTAATTTTTTTCATAAAAGCATCAGAGATAAAAGGTACGCTTTCTTTTTCTATATCAAACAAAGCAGAGAATTTCGTATGAATATCCCCGTAATGAATATTTTTAATTGTTCCATTTCTTTCATCAAGTTTATCTCTTGAGAAAGAATTGGTAGGGAAAAAATTGAATATACTACCCAAGCGCATAACCCTCCAACCTTTACAATCCTTAAATTGCGGGAATCTAAGTTTCGGATAAACTATTGCTTGCTTGCTTGCTTGCTTGCTTGCTTGCAGATCATTGTGGCTTGGGAATAACTGCTGCATCAAGCCTTTTTTATGCTGTTTTAAGGCAGCAAGTTTTTGTTCTCTAAAATTAATCAGTTCGTCGATTGATGAAAGGCAGTCGGCGATTTTTTGTTGTTCTTTCATTTGTGGAATTAATACATTAACTTCATTGAAAAATTCTTGAATCCCAATATTTAATAGCCCATGATTTCTTGCTCCTTCTTGAGCTATTTTCCCAATTTCATTATTTTGCATTCCGGACTCGAAGTAATGTTCAAAAAAACTTCCATATTTTGAGTATTTATCCTTTAACTTGAAACAAATATACAAAGTTGAAACAACGCCTTTATCATAGAGTTTTAAAGGTTTTATTGCTCCGTAAGGATAACCGCTCGAATAACTTTTGTTGTAAGCAAAATCCCCTTTTCCTAGCAAATAATATCCAGTAACATCTTTTGCTGATACGGCTTTATTAAAGAAATCTAGCTGGCTAATTAATCCGTACTGTGCCGAAATTGTCAGAACATTTTGGTTATTCTCTTTATTCTTTAAAGTAATTCGATTAAAAATATCTGATAAAGGTAATTTTTTCCACCCCAACATCGTTTGAAATTCGGGAAACCGCAGTTTGGGCGTGATGTCTGTCTCTTGCTGATTGTTTGTTGTATTCATTGTCTGTGCTCTTTAGTCTTTGCTTAGAAAATATTCAAATAACGGGTCATGACATACATCCTTCCACGTTTATTGCCCGTTATTTCCTGCAAAATGCCCAACTTTTCAAATTCTTTTAACAGTGAATTGGCAGTTGATGACGATACGCCCAAGTTTTTTTCTACGTATTGTGCGGTCTGTATCGGTTGTGTATAAAGCAGTTTCAACAGGCTGTTTGCGGTTTCTGCCCGCTTGCCCAAACTCATAACAACAGTGTGCATTTCTTGTTGCAATGCCAGAATTTGACGAAAAACCTGACAGCCTTTTTTTGCCGTTTCTTCTACACCTTTTAAAAAGAATAAAATCCAATGTTTCAAATCATTCTGCAGGCGTACCGCCATAAGTGCATCGTAATAGCTGGCCCGATTGCGCTCAAAAAAATCTGATATATAGAAAGACGGTTTTTCCAATACGCCATGGCCAATTAAATACAAGGGGATCAGTAAACGCCCGACACGCCCATTACCATCTAAAAATGGATGAATGGTTTCAAATTGGTAGTGGCTGATGGCGATACGAATAAGATGCGGCACAAATATGTCTTCATTGTGCCAAAACAGCTCCAAATCACCCATCAATTCAGGCACGTTCTCATGATGCGGTGGGATAAATGCTGCGTCCATTAAACTTGAACCGCCAATCCAGTTTTGACTGCTGCGAAATTCACCGGGCAGTTTTTCTTTGCCCCTTGCTCCGCTGATTAAAGTATGGTGTGTTTCTTTAAGCAGGCGGTTGGACAGCGGCAGTGTTTTTAGCCCGTCAACTGCTTGGTTCATGGCTTTGATGTAATGTTGTACTTCACGCCAATCATCGCGTTTTTCAGGTTGGATTTGATCTTCGGGCATTAATGCTTCGTCAAGCTGAGTTTGCGTACCTTCAATTTTGCTGGATGTTTGTGCTTCTTTGGTGATATGCATTTGAATAAATAAGTCAATATCAGGCACAATCAGTGAAAAAGCATTCAGTTCGCCCAAGGCTTTGGTTGCCCGCTCCAGCATAAAGTTGATTTTGGGATCTTCCCACGACCACGGCTTGTTGATGAGCGTCGGCTCAAAGCTTTTGTATTGGTAGCGTTTTTCCCATTTGCCTGCTTTGAAAGTTTCGATTTTTTGTGTTGCTGACATAAATTCACCTTGATTTTGTGTTTTCCTTAAAATAGCACACTTCCTTATTTCGAGAAAATGCATTTTCTCAAAATTATAAACGCTGTTATTTCGAGAAAACAGCTTTTCTCAAAATAATTATTGCCGTTATTTTGAGAAATCGCACTTTTTACTCATAAGCCTTCAACCCTGAAATTTCTTTGCCTTTTGCCAATTTTTTCAGCAAAGGCATGAGGTCTTCCATCAGGGCGAGTTCTTTAATACGGCGTTCTTTCCAGCTTAAATCCAGCGGCTCAAGCAGGTCGGTCAGCTTTTCACCGTCGAAAATCATCCTGTCTATGATTTCGTTGATGAAGGCGGACAGAGTTTCGTTAGCGATACCGTGTTTAGCAGAAAGTGCGGTCAGTTTTTTGTCTGTTTTTTCTTGGCGGAATGCCTGATATCCTGTTTTTAATTCATCTACGCTGGTATGTTTATTCCAATCCAAACTACGGATATATTCGATAATATCTTCTTTTTCATCAACTAAATCACTGCTAGAAGCAATGAGTTCTTCAACTTGCTGAATGCTCATTTTTTGTTTTTTCGGTTTAGACGGGTTTTCGGCAATCAATCGTATGATGTAGTCGTAATCAATGATGGCGGATGAAAAGAGAACGAATTCAAAATCCAGTTGTTCAATTTCTTGGGGTAGAACGGCGTCTTTTTTACTTGTTTGTTCTTTGTAACGTTGCGCCATATCTAGATATACGCCCTTGAAAGCACGCTGGGTATCGGCGGGCAGGATGGCTTCTATTTCCTGCTTTTGTTCTTCGCTTAAATCGGTGTATTGCCCAAGCTGGGTTTTGTAGCGTTGTACCTCTTTAAATAGGTTAAGAAAACCTGCTCGGGCGTTGTCGCCTTTAAGGTTATAAGCTTCGGATGGTTCGCATGCTACGCCTTGCGATGACATAAAGTCTTCAAGTTGAGTCATGGCGTTTTTCAGTTTGGTCATGACGATTTCTGCGGGATCGACTATCCAGATTTCTTTGGCGCGCTCTGCGTCCTGCCCTGAAAAGCGTTTGATGGCTTCATCTACCTGCGCCTCTTGTCCGCGAAAATCGAGGATATTGCCGTAGGGCTTGCTTGCGTTCAAAACGCGGTTGGTACGGGAAAAGGCTTGGATTAAGCCGTGGTACTTGAGATTTTTATCGACATAGAGCGTGTTCAGATATTTGCTGTCGAATCCGGTCAACAGCATATCGACGACGATGGTGATGTCGATTTTGTTTTTGTGCGCATAGTCTTTATCGGGATATTGGTGGTCTTTGATGCGTTTTTGAATATCCTGATAGTACACGTCGAATTCACCGATGCTGTGGTTAGTGCGGTATTGGCGGTTGTAATCTTCAATAATAGCTTTTAAGGCTGCTTTTTTGCCTTCAGGATCGGTTTGGTTATCGATTTTTTCCTGTTGCAAATCTTCCTGCATTTGAACGATGTCGGATTGGTTTTTGCGGTCATCTTTCTGCATTGCCTGTGCAGGCGGCGAGAAAACGCAGGCGATGTTCAACGGCTCAAATTCGGGGTTGTCTGCTTGCAGCTTGGCTTGGGAGGTCTTGAATAATTCGTGATATTCGATGGCGTCGTTAATGGATGCGGTGGCAAAAATAGCGTTGAAGCGGCGTTCGCCGCCCGTTGCTGCATCGTGTTTGCTTAAAATGGAATCGACAATCGCCTGTTTGGTGGCGGGATGGGCGGCGGAAACGGGTTTATCGCCTTCGGCTTTGTAATAATCAATATGGAACTTCAAGACGTTGCCATCGTCAATGGCATTGGTGATGGTGTAGGCGTGCAGCTGCTGTTCAAAGATATCCAAGGTTGTCTGAAGTGTGGCGTCTGTGCCGTCAATGCGTTTGTAACTGGCGTTTTCTTCGAAAATTGGCGTGCCGGTAAAGCCGAACAGCTGAGCTTTCGGGAAGAAGTTTTTAATCGCCCGATGGTTGTCGCCGAATTGGCTGCGGTGGCATTCGTCAAAGATAAAGACCATGCGCTTGTCTTTGAGTGTGCTTAATTGGTTGTGGTATTTGCTGTTTGGTTTGAGTGCCAAGCCGAGTTTCTGAATGGTGGTTACGATAACCTTGTCGGCGTAATCGTCGGACAGCAGGCGGTTTACCAAAGTTTGGGTATTGGTGTTTTCTTCAACACAGCCTTCTTGGAAACGGTTGAATTCCTCACGGGTTTGGCGGTCGAGGTCTTTTCTATCTACAACAAACAGGCATTTGTCGATGTCGGAATTATCTTTAAGCAGGGTTGAGGCTTTGAATGAGGTCAGTGTTTTGCCGGAACCGGTAGTGTGCCAGATATAGCCGTTGCCGCGATTTTCATGAATGCAGTCCACAATGGCTTTGACGGCATAAATTTGGTAAGGACGCATCATCAATAGTTTCTGTTCGCTGGCAACTAAGACCATATAACGACTGATCATTTTGCCTAAGGTGCATTTTTCTAAGAATTTATCGGCAAAGTCGTAGAGATGGTTGATTTTGTTGTTGGCTTCGTCGGCAAAATGGTAAACGGGCAGGAAGCGTTCGTCTGCGGCGAAGGTAAAGTGTTTGTTTGAGTTATTAGCAAAATAATAGGTACTGCTTTCGTTACTGACGATAAAAAGCTGCATAAAGCATAACAGGCTGTTGCCGTAGCCGTTTCCGGTATCGTTTTTGTAGTCAATAATTTGCTCAATGGCTTTTATCGGCGGTATATGCAGCATTTTTAGCTCGATTTGCACTACCGGAAGCCCGTTAATCAGCAAAATCACGTCGTAACGGTGATGGCTGTTCTCGGTATTGATGCGCAGTTGGTTGATGACTTCGTAGTCGTTCTTACACCAGTCTTTGATATTGACCAGCGTGTAGTTGAGTGGAGTTCCATCTTCGCGGATAAAAGTATTGGTCTCGCGTAGGCGTTTTGTGGCAGCAAATACGTCGGGGGTGATGATTTCCTGTTTTAAGCGTTCAAATTCGCTATCGGTCAAACGGACGCGGTTTAACTGCTCAAATTTTTGGCGAAAATTTTGTTCAAGCGATTCGCGGTCGTGAATATCAGGTCGGTGGGTGTATTTTAAATCAATCAGTTTTTGAATGAATTTGTGCTCGATGGCTGATTCGGTGTAAGTCATGATAAAGTTTCAATCATTATAATTTTAACTATTTTAACATAAAAATAAGCAGTTACTATATAAAAAGCAGCCTGCACTTGGGTTTTGCAAAGTGCAGGCTGCTTTTTGCAAGTTCGGCGTGTGGCCAGACTAAACCAGCCCTGCCTTCTCCAATCCTATCAGGCCGTCCATGCTGCCCGCCGGGGTGGCAAAAGCCACATTCAGGCGGTTCCAGATGTTGATGGTGTTGATGACGTGGGTCAACGCCACCAGTTCTTCTTCATCAAAATGGGCGCGTACCGCTGCGTAGTCCGCATCGCGGATACTCTGCTCGGAGATGCGGGTCAGGTTTTCCGCCCATTGCAGCGCGGCCCGTTCTTTTTCGGTAAACAGGGTTGATTCGTGCCAAACGGCCAAATGGTGCAGGCGCAGTTCTCGCTCACCGTGCAGCTTGGCTTCTTTGACGTGCATATCAACACAAAAAACGCAGCCGTTGATTTGCGAAACACGCAGTTTCACCAAATCTTTCAGGGTACTATCCAGCGTGAGGCTGGCTTCCAAAGCCAGCAGTGCCTTATAGCTGTCAAGGGCATATTGGGAATAATGTAAGCGCATAAGTCCTCCAAATAAATGAACAAATAAATGAATAAGCGGATGGGAAATTTGGCCTGCCGGAAATTTCTTCTTCAAGTGCAGACTGCCATCAGTCAAAACTCTTGATTTTATAGTGGATTAAAATAAAAATGAGACAAGGCGGCAACGCCCGCCGTGTACGGGTAGTACATAAGGGCGTTGGCAACGCCGTATCATTGCAATTTTAATCCACTATACCAACCGGGGAATGTCTGTGTTGCTGATTTTCAGGCGTTTATTCAATCCAATCAACCACATCGTCTACTGCCTGTCGCATTTTGGCGCGCTTGGGTTCGCCTGCGCGATAGCCAAACGCCGCCATGACGCTGACGCGGTATTCGTCAACATTGATTAAACCTTTTTCCGACAGCAGTTTTTCCACATTTTCTTTTTGAAAGCCTTCTATCGGCGTGGAATCCACACCAATCAACGCGGCAGCGGTCATCATATTTGCCAACGCGATATAGGTTTGTTTGGCTGCCCAGTCGTTAAATGCGCGCGGATTATCGGCAATGGCAAAATCGGTTTCGGTAAACTGTTTGAAAAATTTTTGCATCATCCCAATAGTTTCAGGCGGCATTCCATGCGCGCCACCCCAGATTTTTTCTTGATAATCCGCTTGCATGGCAGCCTGCGTGCGCGCCAACAAAATCACAAAATGGCTGCAATCCATAATTTTTTCCGCCGCGCCCCATGCGATGCCGCACAACTCTTGGCGCAGAGTACGGTTCTGCACCACCAAAAACCGCCAAGGTTCCAGCTCGAACGAGCTGGGCGACATGCGTGCGGTTTCCAGAATATAAGCAAAATCATCGGCAGGGATTTTCTTCGCCGCATCATAACTTTTACAGGCGTGGCGGAAACGGAAGGCGTTTAAAACGGCTTGTTTATCGGCAAACATGGTTTTCTCCAGCAAAATTATCTTGACTTCAAGCTAAATATAACTGGAGATTAGCTTGAAGTCAAGATAAAATAATCGCCATTGAAAACCGAACGGGGCATTCTATGACCGAACACCTTGATGCTGCGGCCCGCGCAGTTGCCCAATGGAAGCAGGAACTACCAGAATTGGAAGCAGAGAACATGTTGTTAATAGGTCGTCTGAAACGCGCCGCTGCCTTCATCGCGCGCGAATTGGAAAAAGTTTACGGAGAATATGGTTTAACCGAAGGGTCGTTCGATGTGCTGGCCACTTTGCGCCGCAGCGGCGCGCCTTATACGCTGACCCCGACCGAGTTGTTCTCATCGCTGATGGTAACGTCCGGCACCATGACCACGCGCCTGAAAAATCTGGAAAACCAAGGCTTAATCGACCGCCTGCCCAACCCAGACGATGCCCGCAGCCTGCTGGTCCGCCTGACGGATAAAGGCAAAGAATTGATTGAAAAAGCCGTGTTCCCGCATGTGGAAAACGAAAAGCGGCTGCTGGAAAAGCTGGATGCGGACACCCGCACGCAACTCGAACAAGGATTGGCGGCATGGCTGAGGGCTTTGGAGACGTGAAGGCCGTCTGAAAACATAAAGTCGGCATAATAAAAAGCAGCCTGCACTTCAATTTCCAAAGTGCAGGCTGCTTTTTCACTTAGTTGAAACTCCGCTTTCAGGCTGCATCAAATAACCGAAAGGCCGTCTGAAAGGCTACCTGAAAATGCGGGAAAACAAAGCTATCCCCGCCCCGAAGTAATCACCGCGTGCTCGCGGAACACGCGCCATTTGCCGTCGTTCCCGATACGCAGCATCAAGGTAAACACGATTTCCTGCTCGCCCGCGCCGTAGCCCAAATCCATGCGGCGGGTGGCGGTAACGAAACCTGTGCCGCCCTGCACTTCGGCGATGTTGAAATGAATGGACGTGTTAATCGGCGGTGCGCCCGCATCGCGGCGTTCGCGGAAAAACGCCATGTTCTGTTCGTAGTCAAACGACAGCACATTGCCGTCCGGCTGGACGATAAAGATGTGCAAATCAGGCTCGTAGCAACCCGCCAATTCGTCCAAACGGTAATGGCAGCCTGCATCGCTCAAAGTGCGGACGGCGTTCATCAAATCTTGGTTCAAGGTCATTTTTTGCTCCTGTTGTGGTGTGAAAACAGGATTATCGGCGGTTTTTTATTGACGATAAATCCGTCAATCTACAAAACACTTCTGCTAAAATCACAGCAATTTTTTCATCTTTACTCTTTAATAGAAAATGACCACATCAGTAATGAAACAATTCTTGGCAAAATCTGAAGAATTTTGCAACGCCATGTTTAGAGAAATAAAAAAGATACCGTGTACGGATGAAACAGAGCCTCGCATATCGGCCACATTGATTATGGCGGATATCTCTTCAGAGCATCACTCTGCCATCCTCACGCTGGCAAGAAATGGAAACTTTATATCTTCAACCAGTTTGTTACGGTTGCAGTACGAAGCATTATTGCGTGCGTATTGGTTATATTGGTATGCGAAAGACGAACGTGTCGATGCCTTACATCAACCGATTTCCGAACAGAATGTTAAGAAAATAGAGAATTGGATGCCTAATATTACAGAAATGCTGGCAGATTTGAATAAAGCCGTTGACGCAGAAAAATTACCGAACAAAGCAGTTCAGTTATTTCAAGAATTTAGAGAACGGCACATTAAGCCGACCAATTCATTCATACATGGTGGAATGCACGCTTTCAATCGGCAGCGGGATGGTTATATTGAACCCATGCTCATTCAAATTGTACAAAACTCTAATGGAATTCAGACATTAAATGCAATGTTGCAGGGAGCAATGTGTGATGGAAGTGGGTTATCTTTATTTCCTATTGTCCAAATGCAGTATCTATATATGGATTGTTTACCTATGGATTTAGATAAAATTATTCAAAAATTTTACAGCAAGGAAGTAACATCGTTATAGATTGCCGCTAATATAACTAAACATTTTAAATTTAAAAATTAAAAAATAATGCAAACCCATTCAGACGACCTCCGTTTTTTCGTTGCCGTAGTGGAAAACGGTGGCTTTACCCGCGCGGCGGCAGTGCTGGAAACCGACAATTCCGCCGTCAGCCGCAGCGTGAAGCGGCTGGAAGCCAAGCTCGGCGTTACCCTGCTCAACCGCACCACGCGCCAAATCAGCACCACCGAAGAAGGCGCGCAGTATTTCCGCCGTGCCAAAAAGATTCTGGAAGACATGGCGCAGGCGGAAGCGGAAATCCGCGCGGCAAGCGGCGCGCCGCAGGGTTTGCTGCGTGTCGATGCCGCCACCGCGCTGGTGTTGAACCGCCTTGTGCCGCTCATCGGGGCGTTTTGCCGCCGTTATCCGCAGGTAGATGTGTCGCTGACCTCGTCTGAAAACCGCATCGACCTGATTGAACGCAGGGTCGATGTCGCTATCCGCGCGGGGCGGCTGGACGATTCGTCCCTGCGCGTGCGCCCCCTTTTCGACAGCTACCGCAAAGTGGTCGCCACGCCCGCTTATCTAGCGCGACACGGTACGCCGCAGAACCCTTCCGAATTGGAACGGCACTGCTGCTTGGGCTATTGCGAGCCGAGCGTACTGAACGTATGGGACATTGCCTGCGACGACGGACAGGCATACACCGCCCGCCCGAAACTCTGCGCCGACAGTTGCGAGACGGTCAAACGGCTCTGCCTATCCGGGCAAGGCATCGCCAGCCTGCCCGATTTCACGGTGGACGCGGATTTGGCAGCAGGACGGCTGACGGAACTCTTCCCCGACCGCCGACTTGCCGTGCCGACCCCGTTCAACGCCGTCTATTACGCAGGACATGCCGTCAGCCCGAAAATCCGGGCATTTGTGGATTTTTTGGCGGAGGAATGGGGGCGGGATACTGTGTTTGAAACACCGCCAAAAGGCTAACTGAAACGGGATTTCTGCGACGCGGAAAAAGCAGCCTGCACTTTGATTTGCAAAAGTGCAGGCTGCTTTTCGTGTTTTTAAACAGTCCCGAATAGCCAAAAGGCTACCTGAGAACCATGTTCAAGCAGCCTGCACCCCATCCTAGCGCAAACTGTCCGAAGCAATCTGCACCCAGCCGCTTTCGGTTTGCCGCACCGCAAACGGCACGCCGCTCACGCCGAATTGTCGGGCGAGTTTTGCGCCTTCGGCAATACGCTGCTTGGCTTGCGCTTCGGCGGCGGGGTTGGTCGGGATTTCCGCTGCCTGCGTGCAGCCGATTTGCCGCAATACGTCGGCCAACACGTCTGATTTCGCCGTGTCTAAGCCGTCTGAAAAACGGGATGGGGGTGATGGGGCAAAGGCAGCATCGCAGGCACGCTCATCGGTTGGCTGAATCAAAAAATCAGACCGACGGCAGCCTGCACTGTTTCAGGCAGCCTAAAACAGGCTACCTGAAAACTGGGAACTGCGTGCGTATCGCATACACACTACCTAAGCGGGCTACGCTTGCTGCCAATCTGTGTTAGCCCCTTTTAATTTTATAGGTAACTGTCAAGCACCACAGAAAGCTGAGATAGGAAAAATGGCTTAAAGTTGGTATTATTTTAATAAAATAGGATGACGAGGAGGTGTTTTATGTCGACAATTAAAATTGAAAACCTCAGTTTCTCATATCATGGATATGTAAAACCTATATTTGAAAATGTATCGTTTTCCTTTGAGACAAACTGGAAAATAGGGTTGATAGGAAGAAATGGAATTGGCAAATCAACGCTATTTAAGTTGCTTTTAAATGAAGAAACTTATCAAGGTAAAATAATCAAGGATGTTGAATTTATTAAATTTCCACCAAATATAACTGATACTTCAAAATCAGGAATTGAGTTATATAAAGAACTCATGCCAGATGGGGAAGAATGGAAATTATTTAGAGAACTTAGTTTGCTCAATGTAGATGAAAACCTTGTTTATAGGGAATTTGAAACGCTTTCTAAAGGAGAACAAACAAAAATCCTTTTAGCTATTTTGTTTACAAGAGAAGATGGTTTTTTACTTATTGATGAGCCGACAAACCATTTAGATATGCACGGTAGAAAAATTGTAAGTGAATATCTGAAAAGTAAAAAAGGATTTTTGCTCATATCTCATGATAGAGATTTTTTAGACGGCTGCATCAATCATGTTATCTCTATTAACAGGAATTCTATTGATATTCAATCAGGAAATTTTACATCATGGTATGAAAACAAATTGATGAAAGATCAATTTGAAATCAGTAAAAACGAGAAATTAAGAAGAGATGTTAAACGGTTAAAAGAAGCTGCAAGGCAATGCCAAATTTGGTCTGATAAAATTGAAAAGACTAAAAATGGTGTGAAAATATCAGGCGTAAAACCGGACAAAGGATATATAGGTCATAAAGCAGCCAAAATGATGAAAAGGTCTAAGAATTTGGAGAATAGGCAAAATAAGGCAATAGAAGAAAAACAGAATTTACTAAAAGATATTGAAACGAAGGAAAATCTATTATTGCATCCGTTACATCATCGCAAAAATCCTCTAATATCGGTTAGTAATTTATCATCATACTATGGAGAAAAACAGATATTAAGGAATGTGAGTTTTGAGATAAAACAAGGCGATATAGTAGCTATATATGGTAGTAATGGAAGTGGAAAATCGACCTTGATTAAAATTTTATTAGGTCTGAATCACGAGTATACAGGCGAGGTAAATTTAGCAAGTAATTTGGAAATATCGTATATCCCTCAAGATATATCTGATTTAACGGGCAGCCTAAATGAGTATATTCATAAGCAAGATGTTGATGAAACATTGTGTAAAACAATTCTTATAAAACTAGATTTTTCAAGAGAATTATTTGAAATGGATATGAAAAATTATAGTGATGGGCAAAAAAAGAAAGTTTTAATTGCCGTCAGTTTGTCAAAGCCGGCTCATTTATTTGTTTGGGACGAACCCTTAAATTATATAGATGTAATATCCAGAATACAGATTGAGGAAGTCATAAGGGAAGCAAAGCCTACACTTATATTTGTGGAACATGATAGGCGATTTGTGGAAAATGTGGTCAATAAAATCATACAATTATAAATGAAATAAACCATTAAAGTTTAGAACAAGGCCAATATTGAAACAGTAAATCAAAAAAGGTTTACTGTTTTCTCTTGGCCAAAAAACAGAAAAACCCAACATTTTTGCCGCGTCTAAGCCGTCTTCGTAGCGGGCTTTTGGGCAGGCGCGCGCGGGTTCGCACGCGTTGTTTTGCCGTGGCCTCTTACCCGATTAAAACGGAAGTCATGCTGATTGAGCCGAAGGCGAGTTCGTCATTGAATATTTCCATATCGTCCTGCGGTTCGCGCAGCGCGGCGGTGTAGAGCAGCGGCAGGTAGTGTTCGGGCGACGGCACGGAGAGCGCGGCGGCGTCCCCCAGCCGTTCGTAATGCACCAGCGTGTCGTTGTCCCGCGCGGCAAGGGCGCGGTTGACGGCATCGCGGAAGTCTATTGCCCAGTCATAGCCTGCGGCGGGTTCGCGGCGCATGGCGCGCAGGTTGTGCACGATGTTGCCGCTGCCGACCACCAGCACGCCTTGTTCGCGCAGCGGGGCGAGTTTTTTCGCCAAATCGAAATGCCATTGTGCAGGCTGCATCAGGTTCAATCCGAGCTGTACCACGGGAATGTCGGCTTCGGGATACAAGTGTTTCAGCACCGCCCACGCGCCGTGGTCGAAGCCGCGTTCCGGGTTCATTTCCACATTTTCAGGCTGCAACAGCGAGCGCACCTGCCCCGCCAGTTCGGGCGAGCCGGGCGCGGGATATTGCACTTGGCTGAGTGCTGCGGGGAAGCCGTAAAAATCGTAAATCATTTCAGGGTGTTCGCCGGACGTTACCTGCAAACGGTTGCCGTACCAGTGCGCCGAAATCATCAGAATGGCTTTGGGCTTGGCAAATTTCTGCGCAATGCGGCGGAAGCCTTGGTTGAACGGGTTTTCCGCGTTCAGCGCGTTCATCGGGCTGCCGTGTCCGACAAACAATACGGGCATTTTGTTCATGGTTTTTCCCAATTCGTTTTGAGGCGGATGATTTTACGGGAAACTTTTGCGCGAACCATCCGGTTTGGGGAAGAATATGTTTTCTCGATAAGAAATAATTGGTCGCTTCAATGCCCTCATGTTTTACTCTCATGCTTTTTAAAGGCTACCTGAAAACATGGGTAGGGGCATGGTTCGCGTATGAAAAGCAGCCTGCACTTTGTTTTCCCAAGGTGCAGGCTGCTTTTTTGTGCTTTCAGACGGCCTTATCGGAAGAAAGGCTGTCTGAAAATATCTGCCGCATGATCCGGCTATTCCCCTTCCAACCTTTCCAGCAAATCCTTCGGGGCGACATATTCCAAAGCGTTTCCCGATTTGAACGGCACCAAGAATTTATATTCTCCCAGTTTGCTCAAATCGCTGCGGGCGGTATTTAAAGAAATACCGTATTGGTTGGCAATTTCTTGTGCAGTAAAAATTTTTCCGCTTTCTTCCACCGCTTTTTGCAGGATGCCGATTTGCCGCTGGTTCAACTTTCCTATCTTTTCGGTATATTGGGCAATCGCTGCTTTGAATTCCTGCTGGTGTTTTTGTTTGTTGGCAATGTAGCGCTCCAAATCGGCAACCGCTCGTTTGATGATGTCGCATTGGTAATAGATGAAATAGGTTAAGTCCAAATCGTCGGTTTCCGCATACAGATAGGATTTGGCGTATTGGGCGGGGGCGTTTTTCAGCAGGCGGCTGATGGATATGTATTCAAACAGCCAGTAGCCGTTTTTGAGCATAAACCAATAGAACAAAGCCCGCGCCGTCCGCCCGTTGCCGTCGCCGAACGGGTGGATGTAGCCAATCAGGAAGTGCAGGATGATGGCGTGGACAACCGGGTGGATAAACGGATTTTCCGCGCCGTCATAGGTATTATTGGCAAACGCACACACCGCTTCCATCAGCGTATGAACCTGTCCGTGCGGCGGTGGTTGATACAGGCTGTTGCCGTCGTTATCGGCGATAAAGATTTCGTCATCCTGCCTGAATTGCCCGGGCTCGGCCTTGTTTTCAATAGCGTTGCTGGTAGCAATGCGGTGCAAATCCAAAATCATTTCAACGCTTAACGGCGTATTTTTCAATTCAACCGCTTTTTTCATCAGGTGATAGTTGTTCACTATCATAATTTCGTCTTTGGTTTTGGGCTTGCGCTGCGATTTGAGCATGTCCTTGGCCACTTTGCGCGTGGTGGCCGCACCTTCCAGTTGGGCGGATGTAATCGCTTCTTCCATAATCAGCGATTTGAGCAGGAACCGGTTTTGCTCGTTCCTGCCGAAACCGCCCAAGCTGGACGTACCGATAGTGCTGCCGCAGCTTTTGTCAATCAAATGAAGCTGTGCCTGTAAAGAATCGGGAATGCAGAATCTGAATTGGTGGTTAAACGGAAAATCAATCGGTTTTTGGATTTTCATGCGGCTCTCCTTGACGGCGAGCCACTTCATCCGCGTGTCTTCCGTGTGAATCCGGCGGAATTTGTCCCAATGTAGATAGGTTCCGTTTTCATCGGTCACGGAGAATTTGGAATAATCTTTGATTTCCTTAAGAAAATTTGAAATATCTATATTGGGATTGGCAGAGGTAGAATTAAATGAATCAGCAGTTTTTGCCATATTTTCAATAAAAGATAGTGCATATTCCTGCCGCAACAGGGCAAATTCCGGAGGTCTGGAGATTTTCATGATAAATACCAAAATCGCTCAAATTTTTATAATTGAGTGATTTTAGTCACTTTAAAACAAAATGGGAAGTGTTTTATAGTCGATTAAAATAAAAATGAGACAAGGCGTACAGGTGGTACGTCAAGGCGAGCCAACGCCGTATCATTGCAATTTTAATCGACTATAACAAATTATATGAAATCATTGCATTAACACATGGCTGTCTAATAACATGGATTTTTATGAAATGACGGACTGAAAAGCAGCCTGCACTTTGTTTTCCTAATGTGCAGGCTGCTTTTTATTGGGGTCTGTACTAGATTAGTCCTAAATTCCACACCAAACCCGCAAGATTTTTAGCTGTTGGGACGGTGTGCCGAAGTTAAACCGAAATTCGCATTCTGAGACCTTTGCAAAAATAGTCTGTTAACGAAATTTGACGCATAAAAATGTGCTAAAAAATTTTCAATCGACTAAA
>NZ_JBQCVA010000013.1:0-54267 GCF_051962715.1 Neisseria sp. P0008.S010 | reverse complement strand
ACATCATCTTGTCTGTCTTCTAAACAGCGTGAGGCCTAAGCACTCACACTTATCGGTAATCTGTTTGTTAAAGAGCAAAGACGATTATTATAGCACGCCATTTCTTTTTGTCAAGCTACTTTCAAAATAAAAAGAAACTGCCTAAACCGTCAAAATACGCTGCCGAAGCAGCGAAGAACCGAACTATACGCACATCCGAAAATACTGTCAAACAAATATTGCAAGAAAAATATGGGAAATTGCTTATCATAATGTTTTATAAAATTTTATTTTTCGCACCTCCTAACAGTAAAACTAAAAAACTTATTTTACGTACATTCTTTCCTGATAAGTTTGTATATTTGATATGATGCCGCAGTTTTAAAACTTATCTATATCTTCTCCAAAGATAGGCGATTCCCATGTCTGTTTATACCAGTATTTCCGATGATGAAATGCGTACTTTTTTGACTGATTACGATTTGGGTGATTTTATTTCCTTAGTAGGGATTGCCCAAGGCGTAACCAATAGCAATTATTTTTTAACCACATCCCATGGCCGTTATGTGCTGACTGTGTTTGAAGTTCTGCAACAACACGAACTGCCTTTTTTTCTTTTGTTGAAACAGCATTTGAGTAAAGCCGGTGTTGCCTGCCCGGCACCTATCATGCGCAAAGACGGTCGTTTTGATTCTATCTTGGCAGGGAAACCGGCTTGTTTGGTCAGCTGCCTTCAAGGTGCGGATACGGGTTGGCCGACCATTGGGCAATGTTTTAACACAGGTGCGATGCTGGCCAAAATGCACTTGGCGGGCCGGGATTTTCCGCTGCATATGGAAAATCCCCGCCATGCCGTCTGGTGGCATGAAGCGGCAGATAAACTGCTGCCGGTATTAAATCAAGAAGATGCCGAACTCTTGCGGGATGAGATTGCTTATTTGGACAACCACCCCGATACAGGTTTGCCGCGCGGCATTATCCATGCAGACTTATTTAAGGATAATGTGCTGCTGAACGGCGACGATGTAGCGGGTTTTATCGATTTTTATTATGCTTGCGACGGCAATTTTATGTACGATTTGGCGATTGCGATCAACGATTGGGCGCGAACGGCAGACAATCACTTGGACTCTTCTTTAGAAGATGCTTTCGTTCGCGGTTATGAAAGCATCCGTCCGCTTTCCGATGCCGAACGTGCTTATTTCCCTACGGCCCAGCGTGCCGGCTGTATACGTTTTTGGGTTTCCCGCCTGTTGGATTTCCACTTCCCGCAAGAGGGGGAAATGACTTTCATCAAAGACCCGAATGTATTCCGCGATTTGCTGCTGACCTTCAGACGGCCTTAATCCTCTTAAACGGCAGTCTTGTCCCTTTTCCGCCGCTCGGAAAGAGTAAATTACCGAATATGGCCGTTACTATTTTTTAGATATTTCACTATACTGTTTCAGACGGCCCCGTCCTGCTTTTGAGGCCGTCTGAAAATGTTTTTCACACTGGAGAAACCGCTCATGAAACTCTACCGCTACCTCACCGGACCGGACGACGCCTCGTTCTGCCGCCGCGTTACCGAAGCCCTGCAAAACGGCTGGGAGCTGTACGGCAACCCCACCCTCACGTTCAACGGCGAACACATTATCTGCGGGCAGGCCGTCGTCAAGGAAAGCGACGGCGGCTACGACCCGGAAAAACCGCTGTCGGAATACTGACCGGACGCGCCGCCGGTTTTCGTTTTTGTTTTTCAGACGGCCCTGATGACGGTTTGAGGCCGTCTGAAACCCGTCCCCACGGAACCTATGCCTCCGAAACTTTCTTATTTCAACCTGTCGAACCTGCTGGCACTGGCGGTACTCTTTATCGTCAGCCTCTCCGTCGGCGTCGACGATTTCAGCTGACGGCACATCCTCTCGCTTAAAATCCTTAAAATATAAAGAACCCAAATACCATACAGCATATCCATCGCTTCAAAATATATTCGCTTTTTAAAGAAACGAATTACCTAAAAAATACGTACTTGATGATTTTGTTGAGATTGTACAGAAAATAGACTAAGATAGGATTATAAGAAAACTTGGGAACATTATTATCAGAACAAACTGTTTAGCGTATTCCCAACATACCCAAACAATGATGCTTTTGTTCCTATATATCCTTGCCGCCCCAATTACAGTCAAATATTTTTCAAAAGGCAGAATCGGAAATTCTGCCTTTTTTTCTCAATTCGGCGCATTTCCCTGCTGCGTTTCATTGATTTTGTTTTTCCGTTACAATCGGACGGTAGTTTTTAATAATCAGACCGTTTGACTATAAAGGAAGGCCGTCTGAAAAATATCCTGCTGACCGGAATAAGAAAAGGAACCCCAATGCCGCACAAACTCCTTCTACCCCTGCTATTACTCTTTCCGACTTCCGTTTTCGCCGCCGCGCCCGACGGCTCAACTCTAAGTTTGTTATGGGGTTTGCCGTTTGCCTTGATTCTGCTGTCGATTGCCACCGGTCCGCTGTTGTTCTCACACACTTGGCATCATCACTTCGGCAAAATTACCGCGTTTTGGACGCTGCTTTTCCTTATTCCGTTCTCGCTCAGCTATGGCTTGGGTTCTGGCATTTCTACCGTTATCCACGCTTTAGTGGACGAATACATTCCCTTTATCGCATTGCTGCTGGCACTCTATACCGTATCCGGAGGCATTTTAGTATGGGGCAACCTGCATGGCTCGCCTAAAACGAATACCACCATCCTCGCCATCGGCACCCTGCTGGCTTCCGTGATGGGAACGACCGGCGCGGCGATGTTGATGATACGCCCGCTGCTGAAGGCCAATGATAACCGCAAACACCGCGTACACGCCGTCATTTTCTTTATTTTCCTGGTAGCCAACATCGGCGGCGGCCTGACCCCGCTCGGCGACCCGCCCCTGTTCCTCGGCTTTTTGAAAGGCGTGGATTTCATGTGGACGGTACGCCATATGCTGATGCCCGTATTGATCAGCAGCACCGTCCTGCTGACCCTGTTTTATTTTCTTGACAGGCATTTTTACGGCAAAGAAAACGAAATCCAACCCCATGACCCAAGCCCGGACAGCCGTCTGCAAATCCACGGCAAACGCAACTTTGCCTTGCTAATCGGCATCGTCGGTACCGTATTGATGTCCGGCATCTGGAAACCCGGCATTTCCGTAGATGTATTCGGCAGCCATTACGAACTGCAAAACCTCATCCGCGACCTGCTGCTGCTGTCTATAACCGCCGTTTCGCTGATTATTACGCCGAAACAGGTTCGGGCCGGCAACGAATTCAACTGGGACCCGATAGCTGAAGTCGGCAAACTCTTCCTCGGCATCTTTATCACCATCACACCTGTTTTGGCCATCCTCAAAGCAGGCGAAAACGGTGCGCTCGCAGGCGTGGTCGCACTGGTGCACGACAGCTCCGGCCATCCGATTAACACCATGTACTTCTGGATGTCGGGCCTGTTGTCCGCCTTTTTGGACAACGCACCGACCTATTTGGTGTTCTTCAACCTCGCCGGCGGCGACCCCCACGTTTTAATGAACGGCCACCTGTTCCACACCCTGCTGGCCGTTTCAATGGGTTCGGTCTTCATGGGCGCGCTCAGCTACATCGGCAACGCCCCGAACTTCATGGTAAAAGCCATCGCCGAACAACGCAAAGTGCCCATGCCCAGCTTCTTCGGCTACATGGCCTGGTCGTTCGGCATTTTGGTTCCGCTCTTCCTGCTCCACACCCTGGTTTTCTTCGTGTGGCAGATATTTTAAAAAAACGGCAGACAACCTTTCGAGGCCGTCTGAAAACATCCACCGGCCGGACGGAAACGTCCGGCCGGCCTATCTTCCGATAAACCGCCGAATACGAATAACCAATGTAAATCAAGTGCGGCACATTTGGGCAAAGCCGGCAAACCTTGTTATCATCCCCTCCCTGCCTTCAGACGGCCTCCAATATATTAAATACATAATATAGGCCGTCTGAAACCCGCAACAGAAAGAACGACGACGCATGATCCGATACAGAATACCCCTGATTGCCGCCCTGCTCTTGGCAGCATGTACCGCCGAAAAGCCCGTAGAACCCGTAAACAGCAGGCACACCCTACCGTCCGACGTTTCCGGCGGTATCAGCCTGCCGACCGCCCGCAGCAGCGAAAACCCGGCAAAAACACTGAACGACTACGCCCTCTACGAAAACGTATTGCGCGCCGCCAAAACGGGCGACGACGTCCAGCCCGCCCAATTTCTCAGCAGCCAGAGCGAC
Organism: Neisseria sp. P0008.S010; assembly: GCF_051962715.1. Taxonomy (NCBI): domain Bacteria; kingdom Pseudomonadati; phylum Pseudomonadota; class Betaproteobacteria; order Neisseriales; family Neisseriaceae; genus Neisseria; species Neisseria sp. P0008.S010. Next base: position 50,016 of record NZ_JBQCVA010000013.1, on the reverse strand, counting down.
AGCGCGATGGGCGAAGCCGTCCGCAACGAATGGCTCAAAAGCCTGGCGCGGCGCGGCGACTGGGCAACCTTCCAACGCGAATACGCCAAACTCGCCGCCGAAGGCCGCAGCCAGGAAGTCGGCTGCTACGCCGAAAACCTGCAAGACACTGGCTTGGCGGCAAAACTCGTCCGCGAAACCAGCCGCCTGCCGCAAGGCTGCACCGCCTTAATCGAAACCCGAGCACGGGAAGGCCGTCTGAAAACCACCGATGCCTGGCGGCGCGTACGCGGCCTGATTGCCAACAACCAAACCACCGATGCCTCCCGTCTTGCCGCCGCCCTCGGCAGCCCGCTTGAAGGCGGCAGCGGGCAAGGCGCGCAAGAAAACCTCCTGCGCGGCATCATCGGCGCAAACGCACAAAAAAGCCCGGTGGCAGCCCAAAACCTGAGCAACCAAGAAAGCCTCTTCACCCGCGAACAGGCCGGATTCGCCTGGGGCGTGCTGGCGCACCGTCAGGCCAAAAGCCAAAACTTCGCCACCGCCCTCGAATACTACCGCCGTGCCGACCGCAACCAACTGACAAACGACCAATTCGAATGGTTTGCCCGTTCCGCCCTGAGGCTTCAAGACTGGGGCACACTGGCCGACATCATCACCTCCATGCCGGCCGAACTACAGGACAATCCAACCTGGCTGTACTGGCTCGGCCGCAGCCACGCCGCGCGCGGGGACAACGCCCGAGCCCAAGCCCTCTATCGTAAAGCAGAACAAAGCGGACGCAACTTCTACGCCGTACTGTCCGCAGAAGAACTCGGCAACCGCATCCGCACCGACAACAATGCCGCCGCTGCAAGCCGCCGTGACCTCGACGCCCTGGCACGCGACGGTGCCATTTCCCGCGCCCTCACCCTGTTCAAAGCAGGCGGCGGCGACCGCGCCATGCGCCGTGCGGCACAGGCGGAATGGCGTTACGCCACGCGCGGCTTCAACGAAGACACCAAGCTGGCCGCCGCCCAGCTTGCCTACGACAACCAATTCTACGAAATGGCCATCCACACCGCCGACAGCACCACGCACAAACTCAACTACAACCTGCGCTACATCTCGCCCTTCCGCGACATTACCGGCCGCTATGCCGCCGAAGCGGGCATTGACCCGGCATGGGTTTACGGCCTCATCCGCCAAGAAAGCCGCTTCATGCTCGGTGCACAATCCAGCGTCGGCGCACAAGGCCTGATGCAGGTTATGCCCGCCACCGCGCGCGAAATCGCAGGCAAAATCGGCATGGACAGCAGCGAACTCTACACCATGGACGGCAACATCCGTATGGGCACATGGTACATGTCCGATGCCAAACGCCGCCTGCAAAACAACGAAGTCATGGCCACGGCGGGCTACAACGCCGGACCCGGCCGCGCCCGCCAATGGCAGGCATCATCTCCGCTGGAAGGCGCGATTTATGCCGAAACCATCCCGTTCGACGAAACGCGCGACTACGTGAAAAAAGTGATGACCAACGCTGCCTACTACGCCTCGTTGTTCAAACAGGCAAACACCTCGCTGAAACAGCGCATGGGCGTCGTCCCCGGCAAATAAGCGCAGGAAATCATCTAAAAGGCCGTCTGAAAATCCGTTTTCAGACGGCCTTTCCATTTGAACACCCGATAAAACGTAAATTCGTCATTGCCCGTTTTGACAAATTTTAAATATTGAGTTACAAATCGATACAAGGCAGGCAGGATTCGGCTTTTCCCGTTGTTTTCAGACGGCCAGACTGCCGAATACCGCCTGCCGGCTAAGAAAAAAACCGATTGCCTTTTTTAGGAGAATTTATGTCTACCCCAAACCCGGCCAAAAAATTCTTCGGCCACCCAATCCAACTCTCCACCCTGTTCCACATCGAACTGTGGGAACGTTTCTCGTTCTACGGCATGCAGGGTATCCTGATGATTTATCTATACTACACAGCGAAGGAAGGCGGGTTGGGTATCGACAAAACGCTGGCCGGCGGCATCGTCGGCGCATACGGCGGTAGCGTCTACCTATCCACCATCCTCGGCGCGTGGTTGGCCGACCGGATTTTCGGGGCGGAAAAAACACTGTTTACCTCCGGCATCGTCGTGATGCTCGGCCACATCCTGCTGGCCGTCATCCCCGGCCTGTCCGGCCTGCTGTTTGGCCTAGTGTGCATCGCCTTGGGTAGCGGCGGCGTAAAGTCGTCGGCCAGCTCCATGGTCGGTTCGCTGTATGAAAGCGATGAAATGAAACCGCTGCGCGATGCGGGTTTCTCAATTTTCTACATTTCCATCAACGTCGGCGGTTTCTTCGGCCCCATCATTACCGGCCTGCTGCAAAAAGATTACGGCTTCCATTACGGTTTCGGTGCGGCCGCCGTCGGCATGGCATTTGGTTTGTGGTGGTATTCCCTAGGCCGCAAAAATCTGCCCCATACGCCCGCCCCCAATCCGCTGCAGCCGGAAAAAGTAAAAACCGCCGCCGCAATCGGCGTATTGATGATATTGGTTTTGGGCAGCCTGATCGCCACCGGCGCGCTGAACTTGGAAACCTTCCCGCAATTCCTGCTGGTAACAGTCATTCTGGCCGTGATTGCCTACTTCTCGCGCCTGCTGGGCAGCCGGCATGTGGATCAAGAAAACAAACGCCACATCATGGCCTATATCCCGCTGTTTATCACCATCTGCGCCTTCTGGGCGGTATGGTTCCAAGTGTACACCGTAGCCACCGTATATTTTGACGAAACGGTAGACCGCACATTCTTCGGCTTTACCGTACCCGTGGCATGGAAAGACTCGATACAGAGCATGTGGGTAGTATTGTTCTCCGGTGTATTGGCCGCCGTATGGACAAAAATGGGCAAACGCCAGCCGAAAACACCACTGAAATTCGCTCTGGCGATGCTGGTGGTCGGCGTATCCTACCTCGGCTTCGTGCCCTACATTTCTTCCGGCACACCGATGCCGATCATTATCTTCGCATTGGTACTGCTGTCCGTAACGATGGGCGAACTGCTGCTGTCGCCGATTTCCCTCTCCCTGGCCACCAAAATCGCCCCGCCGATGTTCAAAACCCAGATGGTGGCCTTGAACTTCCTTGCCCTCTCCATCGGTTTTACCTTGGGCGGTCAGTTGTTCAAACGGTTTTATGATGAAAAGGCACCACTCGATTTCTACTGGTTGCTGTGCATCATCGGTGTATCGGTCGGCATCGCGCTGCTGGTGCAGGTTCCCGTACTGAACCGTATGCTCAAAGGTGCGGATTAACATGCGCTTCAGGCCGTCTGAAAACATTTCAGACGGCCTTCCTCTGTTTTTTCAAAGGCATCCCATGAAACGCGCTATTCTCCTTCCCCTACTGCTCGCCGCCGCAACGGCGCAAGCCAATGACAGCACCGGCTTTATCGAAACCGGCGGCATCCAATATTTAAAAAATCCGCATATTGAAATGCAGAGCGAGGATTTGTACATCAGCCAGCGGCAAATCCGTGTGGCTTATTTGTTTAAGAATAATTCCACGCGGGACATCACCGAAACGGTGTTGTTCCCGCTGCCCGAAGTGGCGGCCGATTATGACGGCGATTTCGCCGACACGGCCGGCCTAATCGGCAGTTTCCGCATTTGGGCAGACGGCAGGGCCGTCAAGCCGCAAGCCCATGTCCGCGCTTATTTTGAAACAAAGGACGGCAAAAAGGCCGACCTGACCGCAGAATTGAAACGATGCGGGCTGTCCGATGACGAGTTGATGAATCCGTGGACGCAGAAGCACAATTACGCAAAATTGTCGGCCAAAATCAAGGCATGCCTAGCCCCGCAGGCGGCCAAACTCAAGCTGAAAGTCGATGACGACATAAGCGATTTCTGGTCGGCTCAGGTCGTATACAGCTGGAAGCAGACTTTCAAAGCCGGCAAAACCACCGAAATCAAGCATCAGTACGCCCCGCTTTTGGGCGGCAGCTTCGTCTACCCGCCCCAATTCGAAAAAGGCGGCGAAATGGACAAGGCCTACTGTATCAGCGACGACCTGCACCGGACGCTGGCCGACCCCAAGCGTAAAATGCGCTTCTATACCCAATTGGGCTACATCCTGACCACCGGCGCAAACTGGGCCAAACCCATCGGCAAGTTTACGCTGACAATCGAACGCGCACCCGGCCAGCTCGTTTCCATGTGCTGGGACAAGTCGTTGCGTAAAACCGGCCCTAACGTCTTCCGCGCCGAAAAATCCGACTTCCTACCCAAAAAGGACTTGGATGTTATTTTCTTCACCGCGTTGGAAGAAGTAAACGAATAAGCCGAACCGAACAGGCCGTCTGAAAAACCGAAACCCTGCTTTCAGACGGCCCCTCCACCCATCCAATCCGCCGCCGAAACGGCGCGCACGCAGAAAGGAACAACTCATGAACCCCGCCGCCCAACGCCTTGCCAAACTCCGCCAAACCATGCGCGAACACAACCTAGACGCCTGGATTATCCCGTCCGCCGATCCCCATTTGTCCGAATACCTGCCCGAACACTGGCAGGCGCGGGTGTATTTTTCCGGCTTCACCGGTTCGGTCGGCACCTTGGTCGTTACCGCCGACAAAGCCGGCCTGTGGGCGGACAGCCGCTATTGGGAACAAGCCGCACACCAGCTCCAAGGCAGCGGCATAGAATTGCAGAAAGTCGGCGAAGTCGCGCCCTACACCGACTGGCTGGCTGCCGAACTGCCGGACGGCTCGGCGGCGGGCGCAGCGGCCGACATGCTGTCGCTGACCGCCAAACGCCAGCTTGAAACCGCCTTCGCCGCCAAAAACATCCGCCTAGACGTATCGCGCGACATCACCGACGCGGTTTGGGCCGACCGCCCCGCCCTGCCGCAGGAAACCGTTTTCCCGCACGACGCAGCCTTCGTTTCCGAAACCGCCGCCGCCAAACTCGCCCGCGTGCGCGCCGCCATGAAAGAACAAGGCGCGGCCTGGCATCTGATTTCTTCGCTCGACGACACCGCATGGCTGACCAACCTGCGCGGCAGCGACGTACCGTACAATCCCGTGTTTCTGTCGTATCTGCTCATCGGCACCGATTCGGCCGTATTGTTTGTCGATGAAGCCAAGCTGAATCCGGCATCGCGCGCGCTGCTGGCCGAAGCGGGCATCACCACCGCACACTACGCCGCCGTGCGCGAAGCCTTGGCCGGAATTTCAGACGGCCTGCTCGTCAACCCCGACAAAACCGCCGTCAGCACGCTGCAACTCATGCCGTCTGAGAACCGCCTGATTGAAAACATCAACCCGTCCGCCCTGTTCAAATCCGTCAAATCCGCCGCCGATTTGGACCATGTGCGCGAAGCCATGCGGCAGGACGGTGCGGCACTGTGCGGCTTCTTCGCCGAATTCGAGCGCAATCTGGCCGACGGCACCGCCATGAACGAGCTGGACATCGACACCATGCTCCACAAATACCGCAGCGCGCGCCCGAACTTCGTTTCACTCAGTTTCAACACCATCGCCGGCTACAACGCCAACGGCGCGCTGCCGCACTACGCCGCCACGCCCGAAGCGTTCAGCGACATCACCGGCAGCGGCCTGCTGCTGATTGACTCGGGCGCGCAATATCTGGGCGGCACCACCGACATCACCCGCGTCGTCCCCGTCGGCGAAACCACGCCCGAACAAAAACGCGACTACACGCTGGTCTTAAAAGCCCATATCGCGCTGGCCGAAACCGTGTTCCCCGAAAACATCGGTTCCACCCTGCTCGACGCCATCTGCCGCAAACCCCTTTGGCAGGAACAATGCAACTACGGCCACGGCACGGGACACGGCGTGGGCTACTTCCTGAACGTGCACGAAGGCCCGCAGATTATTTCCTACCTCACACCCGCCAATCCGAACCAAACAATGAAGGCAGGCATGATTACCTCCAACGAACCCGGCCTCTACCGCCCGGGCAAATGGGGCATCCGCATCGAAAACCTCGTCGCCAGCCTGCCCGTGGCATCGCCGCAGGAAACCGAATTCGGCAAATTCCTGCATTTCGAAACCCTCACCCTCTGCCCGATAGACACGCGCCCGATAAACCTGTCGCTGATGACGGCCGAAGAAATCCGCTGGCTCAACGCCTACCACGCCGACGTGCGCGAAAAACTGCTGCCGCTGGTAGACGGCGAAGCACGCGACTGGCTGCTGCTGCGGACAGAGGCCGTCTGAAAACGGTAAAGGCCGCAATAAGTTGAAAGGCCGTCTGAAAAACCCGTTTTAAGGTTTTCAGACGGCCTCTTTGATGTCGAAAGCCATGCAGGCTCAATACCCTGCTTCTTCCAGCTGCAAAAACACCCGATAGTAATCCTCCGTCGCAGCATCGTCGGCAACGGACTGCCCTGCTTTGGCCAGATAATCGCGGGCCAAACGGCGGCTTTCTTTACCGAATCTACCGTCGGCCTTAATCTTGTAACCGCCTGCCTGCAAACGGCGTTGGATATACAGCACCTGCTCTTTTTGCGCAGGCAGTTCCATCCTTTCGGTATGATTGTCAGAAGGCCGGCAAAGACTGCCGAAATCCCGTTTCAGCTTCGCAAAAAAACTGTTTCCTTCGAATTCCCCGTTTTCAGACGGCCCCAACCACCCGTCCGCCTGCCTGCACGCCGCCTGAGTTACCTCCAAGGCCAAACGGCCTTCGCTTTTCGGCAGCCAATCCTGCGAGGCGGCAAAACCGTAGGCGCAGGCCGCCATCCATACAAGGAAGCCCCAGCCGAACAATTTTCCGAATGCCTCCGCATTACGCATCTGCTGGCGGTAGGCAGGCGGTACTTTGCGCCTCTGCCAGGCCACAACCACCATACTGAGCAAAGAAGCCGCAATACCGACAGCTAACAGGATCAGCAGGAAAGCCAATCCGCCGCCCAGTAATGTTCCGAACGGCTTCGCGGCAATATTCTGTTCGGCATCCCATTCCTGCAGCAAGGCCAGATAGGCCAAAACCGGCAGGCCGGACAAAATCCATACGGCCGGAGAATAGGCGGGAGACACTTTATCGATGATCAAGTTCAGCACATTGGCCAGCCGCCCTGCCATTTCCGTACTGATAAAGCCTTGGCAAGCCGTCTGAACGGCATGGCCGGTATCTTCGTCCTGCGCCGTGCGGCAATCCGCGATTTTACGCATAGCATCATCCAAAACCGGCTGTCCGGCATAGCGGCTGAAAAACGCCACCGCATCCTTTTTGCCCAATTTCCGCTTTCCGGACAAATTCGTCTGCAGGAACGCCAGCTCGTCGGCAAACAAATCGTCGAACACGGTCGGCCGCACATAGGGATACGGCGGATTGGAAAACGCATGACAGATATACGTCTTCCCCTTCAGCCCGAACGGCAGCATGACGGCGGTGCTGATACCGGCATACGACATCTGGTGCATCTTTTCCCCCGCCTGCTCCCCATTCAAATCGAACGGGATTTTCTCGCCGCAAAATTCCGCCCCCGACCGGGCCAGCAAATCGCTCAACGCCTGAGGGGCAAACCGCGTATCCGCAGCCACCTCGTACGACGGCACGGCCAATGCCTGTATTTCTCGGACACGGGTAAAAAAGCCGTAGCCCGAACAATTGCCGCATTTTTCCCTGCCGCTGCCCGAACACGAACCGCACGTCCTGTATCCGCTGCCCCAGCAACCGCCGCAGCTTTTGTACACCGTCCGCGTACCCCGGTATTGGCTGTTGCCGTCATATACCGGCACCTGCTCGGCATGTTGCCCCGAACCGCCGCACCAATGACACCGCTCCCGCCCCGATCCTTGGCAGGAGTGGCATGAGATATTGCCTTTGCCGTGGCAGGATTGGCATTGCTCATGCATGGAAAACGGCCGGAAAGTATGGAAAGCCGTTTCCCGCCCCGATTCGGCCACACCTTTCCCGCCCGCAGCACGCAGCCTGTCCATAAAGCCCGCCCGCAAATCCGTATCGCAGGCCGCCCGTTCCGACAATTCGCCGCTGTGCCGCGCAAATGCCGCGCCGTTGTAACCGAAATGGTCAGCCATCGAAACATCGCCCGCCGTTACGCTGTCCTCCATCCTGCCGAAAAAAGACCACAACACAAACAAACGGACACGAAAATCCTCCGCTTCATACACCCCGGGTACAACGTCATCCGCACGCGCCTGATTGCCGTCAATCAGATTGCGCAACCGAAACAGCAGAATGCCCGCCAACTCATCATGTTTTCTGTTATCACTCATTCATTCCCCCTGAAAACGCCCTGCCAGAAACCACGGCCGCGCAATTATACTCACCGGCGCCGAATCGCGCCGCCCGTTTCGCACTATAATCCCGCCCGTTTTAATCCATTCTAGGAATCCCCATGATCAGCCGCCTGACCGGAAAACTCATCGAAAAACAGCCGCCGCAAATCGTCATCGACGTAAACGGCGTGGCCTACGAAGCCGACGTTTCCATGCAGACCTTCTACAACCTGCCGCCCCTGAACGAAACCGTGCAGCTCTACACCCAGCTCGTCGTGCGCGAAGACGCACACCTGCTGTTCGGCTTCGGCACGGCCGCCGAACGCGCGACTTTCCGCCAACTGGTCAAAGTAAGCGGCATCGGCGCAAAAACCGCCCTGGGCATCCTGTCTGCCATGACCGCCGACGAACTGGCGCAGGCCGTGGCGCAGGAAGACGTCAAACGCCTCTCTTCCGCTCCGGGAATCGGCAAAAAAACCGCCGAGCGCATGATACTCGAACTGCGCGGCAAACTTTCCGGTAGTACCGTTTCAGACGGCCTGTTTGCCCAACCGCAGGCCGCCGACGAAACCGACGACATCATCGGCACGCTGCTGGCCCTGGGTTACAGCGACCGCGAAGCCCGCGCCGCCGTCAAAGGCATCGCCCCGGGAACGGAAGTGGGCGAAGGCGTACGTCTGGCCTTGAAAAACCTGCTGAAATAAGCTGCAAAGCAATAAAAACACAACAGGCCGTCTGAAAATACCGTTTTCAGACGGCCTTTTTACATTCGGCCATAGCGGCAAACATCAATAAAAGTTTCCTTCAGCCGATTGAAAGAAACTTTTCTTTACTTGCATTACTTTTAATAGCATAATAAATAAAAATTATTATCAGGATATGACATGAAACAAAAACATCTGGCCTGGCTGCTGATGGGCGGCCTTGCATCGGCACCCATTTTCGCGGAAACCTTGGCAGACCCTGACGAAATCCAGCCTGTCAAAACCTTCTCGCCCCCCAAGCCCGTTGCGCCGACCGCAGCTCAGGGCTACTTCCCCGAAAACCAATTCGACCATACCGACCGCAGCGATCATTACTTTATTACCGAAAACATAGACCAAGCCTTCCGCCCGCTGAAGGCAAACAGCGGCTTTTACGGCAAAAGCTTTTACAACTCCGTTACCGCGCAAGCACGCGGGGCGAAGGTGTACGGCGTAGCCAACCTCAATCACACCAAGGCAAACGGCTACAAAGACGGCGGCGGGCGCGATACCGATTGGAAATACAGCCGCTTCAATCAGGCTTTGGTACTCGGTTTCGTGCCGTCTGAAAATCAGGAATACCGCCTCACTTATCTGCACGACGACATCAACAACGACCGCCAGCCGCAGTTCGTCAACGATGCATTGGATACCGAACGCCACATCGCCAAACTCAACGCGCGTTGGGGCAATGCCGATTTGAGCAATACGGTCAGCGCGGAAGCAGGCGTCATCAAACTCAAACGCCATGCCGACAATTACTCCCTGCGCCAAAACAACACGCCGCAGCAAGTATTCGTAGAGCTTGACCGCAAAGTGTATGATTTCTCGCTCAAACACGACGCGGACTTCGGCAAGTTCCACAACACGGCCGCCGTCAGCTACCGCAATGACAGCCAAAACGGCGAACGCAACACCCACACCGCCATGCGCGACTTCCTCAACGGCTACCGTTTCGCCGATGTGCACATCGACCGCTGGCGCATTGCCGATACCTTGTCCTACAAATTCAACGACCAACACAAACTAGGCTTGGGTTTGAGCTACGAACTCAACGAAGCGGACGTTCGCAAAAATACGGCGCAACCCGCCCATCCGATGAACCGCAATCTCGCCTTCGCCTCGGCGCAGCAAATCTGGAAAACCCATTACGGCTACGACTTCAACGGCAAAGTGCGCCGTCATGCTTTGTCGGGCGAACTCAAATACGATTTCACGCCGTCTGAAACGCAAAAATACAGCGTTTCCCTCGCACATTTGGAACGCATCGGCGACAACACCGAACGCTTCAACTCGCTTGCCGCCATCGTGCAAAACCGCATGAACGGCGCGTTGATGAACCAAAATCCGGCCGCCGCCATCGCAGGCAACCCCCTGCTGAAAACCGAAAAACACAACCGCATCAAGCTCACCGCCGACAGCCGCAACGACTACTACAACGGCTACATGAACTCGTTGGCAGGCGCGGGCTGGAACGTAGGCGGCACGCTTGTGGCGGACAAAGTCAAAGACCTGATTATTTTTGACCGCGCACGCGGACAACGCGGCACGGCCTCCAAAGGCAGCGGCATCATCACACGCAATGTCGATGCGCGCCTATTCACCGCGCAGGCATACGCGCGTTACAACTTCAATCCGCATTGGGCGGCAGGCATCAAAGCCGCCTACAACTACGGACACAACGAAACCGACGGCAGGCCGCTTTATCAAATCCGTCCGTTTGAAGCCGCCGTCCAAGCCGACTACAAAAACTACTTTGCCCACGGCAGCTACAACATCGGCGCGGCGGCACGCTTTGTCGCCAAACAAACGCGCGGCGATTTTGACGCGGCAAGCGGTTTGGGCATAGACAAACGCGAAGCCGCCAAAGGCTTTACCGTTGCCGACGTGTATGCCGGCGTAAACATCAAAGACAAATACGGCTTGCGCCTGGGTGTGAACAACGTATTCAACAAAAAATACGCCGAACACATCAGCGGCGACCACGTTCTCGCCCTGTCGCCCAGCGTAGTGTATGCACCGGGCAGGACATATTGGTTGAGTTTGCACGCGGCGTTTTAAAATCAGGCCGTCTGAAAGAATGCCTGCATTGGCTTATTAAGAATTAGGAGATAAAAAATGGATATGAAAAGACGTGATTTCTTAAAAATGACCGCCGCGCTGGCTGCGGCAGGCGTTTCGCCTTCGCTGTTGGCGGCGGGGAAAGAGCAATTTACCATTTACGGCGCACCGGCGATGCCCAGCGTCACCATTGCCGTAGCGGCGTTGCAAGGCAAGCTGGCGAAGCAGGCGGATGTGTCGCTGAAAATCTGGCGTTCGCCCGACCAACTGCGCGCAGGCGTAGCGAGCGGACAATTTAAAGTAATGATGAGCCCGAGCAATGTCGGCGTAAACCTGCGCAACCAAGGGCAGAAAGTCGGCATGGTCAATATTTTGACCAACGGCATCACGCAGCTGATGTGCAAAGGCAGCGCGATTACCTCGCCGCAGGATTTGGTCGGCAAAAAAATCCTCGTGCCGTTTAAAAACGACATGCCCGACATCGTGCTGCAAGCCTTGTTGAAAAAACTGAAAATCGACGCACACAAAGTCGGCATCACTTACACCGCCACGCCGCCCGAAGCGGTGGGGCTGTTTTTGAGCAAGGACTACCACGCCGCCATCCTGCCCGAACCGATGGCAACCGCCAGCATGCTCAAAGGCAAAACCATGGGCGTAAACGTCGTGCGCAGCTTTGATTTGGTGAAGGCATGGGGGCAGGCGTTTGACACCAAACCGCTGATTCCGATGGCGGGCATCATCGCCAACGAAGAATATTTCCACGCGCACAAAGCCCAGTTCGACATCTTCCATCAGGATTTGAAAAACGCGCTCAACTGGATACTGGCCAACCGCCAAAGCGCCGCGAAAATCGGCAAAAACTACCTCCCCGCCCCCGAACCCGCCCTAGTCATGGGCTTGGACGGCGCGCGGCTGACGGTAACCAAAGGCAGCGAAGTGAAGAACGAGATTTTGAAGTTTTACGAAATCCTGATGCAGTTCAATCCGAAACTCTTGGGCGGCAAGCTGCCGGATAACGGGTTCTTCTTGGCTTAAAAGAGGAGAGAGGCCGTCTGAAAATAGTGAAGTAGCCATGAAATCCGACTTGTCATTTTCAGACGGCCTATAAGGACATTATCAGCAGCGTAGGTCGGATTCTTGAATCCGACATTTCGGCTAAACGGGGCTGTCGGATACGAGTATCCGACCTACTTTTTTCAGACGGCCTATCAGATAATATTCGAACAGTACACAAAAAGCCGTCATTCCCGCGCAGGCGGGAATCCAGTCTCTGATATTGCAGGAATGTTTTAAAATTGCAGCAACGTTAAACCTCTGGATTCCCGCCTGCGCGGGAATGACGGCGGGTAGCAGCGTAGGTCGGATTCTTGAATCCGACATTTCGGCTAAATGGGGGCTGTCGGATACGAGTATCCGACCTACTTTTTTCAGACGGCCTATCCTTGCCAAAACATAACGACAAACCAACACCTAAACCATGATTAAAACCGACAAAATCCGTAAACCGCAGCCTGCGGTGTTTTACATCATCGACTACCTTTGGAGCGGCTTTGCCGGTCTGAGCGTGGCGATGGTGGTGGTGGCGTTGTGGGCGTGGGGCAGTGCCGTGTTCGGCGGGTTTATGCTGCCTGCGCCGGTGGAGGTGTTTCAAAAGTCGTTTGATTTATTGAAACATTTTCAGGAAAACGAAATCGGGATTTCGCTGTGGCGGTCTGTGGTGGGTATTTCGGTTGCGCTGGTAGCGGGACTGGCAGCGGGGCTGGTGGCGGGCAGTTTTAAGACGGTGATGGCGTTGCTTAAGCCTGTGATTACGGTTTTGTTGGCGATGCCGCCGATTATTTGGGTGGTGATGGCGTTGTTTTGGTTCGGTTTCGGCAATCCGAGCGTGTTGTTTACCATCATTGTGTTGGTTGCGCCGCTGACGTTTGCGAGTGCGGCGGTCGGGATGGCGAGCGTGAACAAGCAGCATGAGGAGTTGTTTGACGCTTATAAATTAGGCCGTCTGAAAAAAATCCGTTATCTGTATATCCCGCATCTGACGGGCTATGTGATTTCCAGCATCGGCGTGGCGGTGGCGATGGGAGTGAAGGTGGTAATTATGGCGGAACTCTTGGGCGCAAGCGAAGGCGTGGGCGCGCGGATTGCGGATGCGAGGGCGATGCTGGAGACTTCGACGGTGATGGCTTATGTGGTGCTGGTTATCGTGTTTGTGTCGCTGTTTGAATACCTGATTACCAAGCCTTTGGAAATTTTATTTATGCCGTGGAGGAGATGATGCTCTGTCTTGAAAACGTGCGTTTTGAAATTCTCCGCGACCCCATCGTGCGCGATTTCAGTTTGAATTTGCAACATGGTGAAGTGAAGGCTTTGTTCGGGCCGAGCGGCTGCGGTAAGACGACGGTTTTGCGGCTGATTGCGGGCCTGGAAACGCCGAAATCGGGCACGATACGCAATACTTTCCGTAAAACGGGTTTTCTGTTTCAGGAAAACCGCCTGCCGGAAAACCTGACCGCGATGCAGAATATCTCCATTTTTATGGGCAAACCCGATGAAGGCGAAATCATCGCGCTGGCGGCGAAAGTCGGGCTGACTGAAGGCGATTTGAACAAATATCCGACCGAGTTGTCCGGCGGTATGGCGAAACGGGTGGCGTTTTTGCGCCTGCTGCTGTGCGGCTGCGACCTTGCCTTGCTGGACGAGCCGTTTGTCGGTTTGGACCGCGATTTGCGCGATATTTTGGTTGCCATGCTGGTGGAAAAAATCGAGCGGCAGGGCATGGCGTGTATGCTGGTAACGCACGACCGCTTCGAAGCCGCACGCCTGAGCCATGAAATTATGCTGCTTTCCGCTAAGGGCATGAACGTACAAAACGTGATGACCCTGCCCACGCCGCTATCTGAACGCGATTCGGCTTTTGAAGAGGCAGTCGTGGCTAGGGAGTTTCAAGGGATTCATTATTATGAGTGATGAGGGGATTTGAGTGTCTGACAAACCTTGCGGTTCGTTGCCCTCTCCCTAACCCTCTCCCACAGGGAGAGGGGAGCAGGTTGCTGAAAATCAGAGGGCGCAGGATTGAGAATCAGATGGCGGGTAAACCTGAAAATGCTCGGACTCGACAGCCCAATTCCCTCTCCCCGTGGGAGAGGGCTAGGGAGAGGGCAAGCAAGCCGCAGGCTTGCCTCTTTAGCGAAAGATACGAATCTGTTATCCGAACGCGATTCGGTTTTTGAAAAAGCCGTGGTGCCAAGGGAGCAGGGGATTCATTATGAGGTGCTTTATGTTTTCGACTGTGATTACTGCTGCTGTTTTATATATTGCTACAGCAGTAGATTTGTTGGTAATACTATTAATATTTTTTGCTAGAGCAAATACTAGAAAAGAATATCGAGATATTTATATCGGACAATATTTAGGTTCTGTAATTTTAATATTAGTTAGTTTATTTCTAGCTTTTGTTTTGAATTATGTTCCGGAAAAATGGGTGTTGGGTTTATTAGGTTTAATACCGATTTACTTAGGTATTAAAGTTGCTATTTACGACGATTGTGAGGGCGAAAAAAGAGCTAAAAAAGAATTGGATGAAAAAGGGTTATCAAAATTAGTCGGTATTGTTGCTTTGGTTACAGTTGCTAGTTGTGGTGCAGATAATATTGGACTTTTTGTTCCTTACTTTGTGACTTTAGATCTTGTCGACTTATTAGTTACTCTTCTTGTATTTTTAATATTGATTTTTGTTTTAGTATATACAGCACAAAGATTGGCTAATATTTCAGGTGTTGGTGAAATTGTAGAGAAGTTTAGTCGTTGGATAATGGCTGTTATTTATATTGGTTTAGGGTTATTTATTATTATTGAAAATAATACAATTCGAACAATAATATCAATAATATGAATGATACGGGCATTTGAGTATCTGACAAACCTTGCGGTTCGTTGCCCTCTCCCTAACCCTCTCCCACGGGGAGAGGGTTAGGGAGAGGGCAAGCAAGCCGCAGGCTTGCCTCTTTGGCAAAAGATACGGCCCTGTCCGCCCAATAAATCCATATCAGAAAGCATCTTCATGCAGAATCAAGCCAAGTCATGAATAAATTTTTCACCCACCCCATGCGGCCGTTTTTTGTCGGCGCGGCGGTGCTTGCCATACTCGGCGCGTTGGTGTTTTTCATCAGCCCCGGCGCCATCGTCCTGCACCGCCAAATCTTCTTAGAACTCATGCTGCCTGCGGCATACGGCGGTTTCCTGACTGCCGCCATGCTCGAATGGACGGGTTATAAAGGTCGTCTGAAACCCGTTTCCACCGTCTTGGCGGCGTTGTTGCTTGCCGCATCCGTCCTACTGCCGTTTGCGTCGCAAACCGCTTCGTTTTTCATCGCCGTCTATTGGCTGGTGTTGCTGCTGTTCTGCGCCTGGCTGATTTGGCTCGACCGTAACACCGACAACTTTGCCCTGTTGATGCTGCTTGCCGCGTTCACCGTTTTTCAGACGACCTATGCCGTCAGCGGCGATTTGAACCTGTTGCGCGCGCAAGTGCATCTGAACATGGCGGCGGTCATGTTCGTATCCGTCCGCGTCAGCGTCCTTTTGGGTGCGGAAGCCCTCAAAGAATGTCGTCTGAAAGACCCCGTATTCATCCCCAACGTCGTCTATAAAAACATCGCCATCACCTTCCTGCTGCTGCACGCCGCCGCCGAACTTTGGCTGCCCGCGCAAACCGCTGGTTTTACCGCGCTCGCCGTCGGCTTCATCCTGCTCGCCAAGCTGCGCGAACTGCACCATCACGAACTCCTGCGCAAACACTACGTCCGCACCTATTACCTGCTCCAACTCTTTGCCGCCGCAGGTTATCTGTGGACAGGCGCGGCGAAATTGCAAAACTTGCCCACCTCCTCGCCCCTGCACCTGATTACCCTCGGCGGCATGATGGGCGGCGTGATGATGGTGTGGCTGACTGCCGGACTGTGGCACAGCGGCTTTACCAAGCTCGATTATCCCAAACTCTGCCGCATCGCCGTCCCCATCCTCTTCGCCGCCGCCGTCTCGCGCGCTGTTTTAATGAACGTGAATCCGATATTCTTCATCACCGTCCCTGCGATTCTGACCGCCGCCGTGTTCGTGCTTTATCTGTTGACGTTCGTACCAATCTTTCGGGCGAATGCGTTTACGGATGATCCGGAATAATGAAGAGGCCGTCTGAAAATCGGATTTTATAGTGGATCAAAATAAAAAATGCCTGCCATCGTCATTCCCGCGCAGGCGGGAATCCAGACCGTCGCATAACAGCCCTTTCCTATCAATTCCTGAAAACCCAACCACTGGATTCCCGCCTGCGCGGGAATGACGATACAGGGTGTTCTTATTTAAATTGACTATTAAGACAGCCACCCTACCAATCCATGACAAATAACTGACAAAATCCGTCAACTGCCGCCCAGCGTCCCTTCCAACCTGCCCCGAAACGTCAAATCTGCCGTAAAAATACACCTGTCATTCATGCCAGCCATACTCCAAATACAATTTATATAAAAAATAAAACTTAAAATAAACAAATTGTTAAATAAAAAAATAGCTGAAAATACTCCGTTGGCACAAGCTTTGCTTGATACATTTCATCCGCAACAGGCAACGCCAAAAAGCGAAGCCTGAAGCAAATTGAAAGAATATGTGCCAAGCACATTATGGGATAACCACAAGGCGGCGCCGCATGGGGCGGCAAAGCTGATTTTTAAAACGGTAATTTTTACCAAACACTTAACTGGAGTTAATCATGAAAGCAATGCAAAAAGGTTTCACCCTGATCGAGTTGATGATCGTAATCGCCATTATCGGTATTTTGGCTGCCATCGCCCTGCCGGCTTACCAAGACTATATGCAGAAATCTGCTAACAACGCTTGCTTGGGCGAAGCCAAAGCTTGGATGAACGGTGCGATTGCTGAAATTGCTACCGATGGTTCTGTTCAGAAAGCTTATACTGCTGCTGCCTGCGCAAGTGCTACTGGTACTCCTGCTGTTGGTGCTGCATTTACTGCTGGTACTAACCCCACATTCGTTGCAAGAGTTCGCGGTACTGCTGCTCTGAAAAAAGACACCGAGTGTGAAGCTCAAACTGGTACTTGCCACCTGCAATAATAGCTAGTTTAGGCAAAACAGCCCCATGTAAATGGGGCTGTTTTAATTTTTCAATCAAATACTAAAAACAGCATATGTTTTTCAATGTAAATCCGATGTTGGCATATGCTTTGCTAATTTAAAGGTTTAAAGATTTTTTATGGATAAGAACAAACACACTCTTCGGGGCTTCACTTTAATCGAGTTAATGATTGTTGTGGCCATTATCGGTATTTTGGCGGCCATCGCCCTGCCCGCCTATCAGGACTACATGCAAAAAGCCGCCAACAATGCCTGCCTATCAGAGGCGAAAGGCTTTATCAATGCCGGCGTAGCCGAAATCGGCACAGATGGAGTCATGGCTAATACTTACACCGTAAAAGCCTGTTTGTCTGTCAATCCTGCAACCAAGTTAGTTCGTGGTGCGACATGGGATAGAACTGAAACTATCGAATTCGTACCTCAAACCAGGGGAACAGCGGCCCTATTGAAAAAAGTTTCGTGTAAAACACGTACAGGTTCATGTGAGCTGGTAGCTCCGTAAGCAACACATATGCATTAAAGAGGCCGTCTGAAAACAAAATGTAGTTTTCAGACGGCCTGGCTCTTCCCAAATCTAATGATGCGTTAGAACACCTATAACCTGGTAATGTTTAAACCTTCTTAAGATAAATGAAAATATTCTAAAACCCTGCAGAAGGCAACTTGGAATGGCAGCCTGCTTTTATTACTTTTCCTTTATACCAACGGCGCATAATACTTGACTAAATTAAATATCCCGCCATCCAAACTCGGCGACCACTTCCATTTTATCGTTCAACACCAGATTAACGGTTTTATATTTTCCTGCTGCTATTACAGCATACAGCCTGCCATGTTGTTTTTCCAAATGGCTCAAATATGCCTTGTCTTCAAAAGTCATCACACTTCTGGCCGCCGGATCTGCTACAGACAACATCTGTACAGTCAATGGGACATATGCCCCCGTATCCACTTGATAGGCCCCCGTCGGTACACCTCCTACAACAGGGAAATTTTCCGTACTACTAGGATTAGCTTCCCATGCCTGCTGAGTAATTACCTCTATACGCCCATAATCGTAAAACACCAGCATTTTAGGATGTTGTTGATACATGGTATTCAAACCGTAGGCTAGTGCGGCCAACTGCACAATACCGATGACCGTAAAATCACCAATTCTTTCCTTAAGACCTTTCATTGGATGAAAAACTAACAATGTCAGCAGCGGCCCCAATACCAAATCCACGCCAATTAATAATTGAAGGGCATGGACACCACCATTTAGTTTGAATTGGAATGAAGGATAAAGTACGCTGATTAACCATCCGACAACAGCTAAGAAAATCATCAATGAAAATAAAAAATGTATTAAAGCTGCCCGAAATTTAGATTTAAAAACTACTTTATTAAGAGGTAAACTTTTTTTCATGATTTTCTCAAGTAATTCATGAATGATAATTTGATTAGTTACAGCAAGATTGAAATGATATTGGATTTTCTCATTCCATTCGTGTTATTAGCTAACATTATACCGCCAATATGCAGATAGCGTTAAAACTATCGTGGATCAACCAAAAGCTGACACCTCCAAACTCAAAAGAGATCCTTAACGAAAACACTAAAATATCTCTCATGAATTGATTGCATATACTGACATACTTCGTTGCTTTTTCCTTATTCGAATTAAAATTTTACCTGCTATATTTTTTATAACTTGAGGCCGTCTAAAAACCATTTCAGACGGCCTTTGCATTAAACCCAACAGCCAAAATCACTCCACCACAATCTTCGGAAACGCCCGGCTGTAATCCTTGCCTTTATCGGCAATAGTCAGTGCAATGTTGAATGCCGCATCGGTATAAAGTTTGGCAACGGCGGGATGGTTTTCCTGCAAAGCCTTAGCCGTACCGCTATCCATCGCTTCGCGCACCGCCAATGTGAGCGGCAGTTGACCCAAAAGCGGCACATTCAACCTTTCAGCCAAGGCCTTGCCGCCGTCGCTGCCAAAAATTGCTTCGCTATGGCCGCAGTTGGAGCAGATGTGTACCGACATATTTTCCAGCACGCCGAAAATCGGGATATTGACTTTGTCGAACATATCGACCGCCTTGCGTGCGTCTATCAGTGCGATGTCCTGCGGCGTGGTTACGACCACCGAGCCGGTAACGGGGATTTTCTGCGACAGGGTAAGCTGAATATCGCCCGTACCCGGCGGCAAATCGACAAATAGGTAATCCACATCGTCCCATTCGCTTTGAAACAATAATTGCTGCAAAGCCTGGCTGACCATCGGCCCGCGCCAAACCACGGCCTGATCGGTATCGACCAAAAAGCCGATGGACATTACTTGAATGCCGCCGTCCGCCTCCACGGGAATCAGTTTTTTGTTTTCCTGATCGGGCTTGCGGTCTTGCACGCCCAGCATGGTCGGCTGGCTGGGGCCGTACAAATCGGCATCCAGCACGCCCACGCGCGCGCCCATCCGCGCCATGGCCATTGCCAGGTTGGCGGTAGTGGTGGATTTGCCCACACCGCCCTTGCCCGAGGCCACGGCGATGATATTTTTCACGCCTTTAATCGTTGCCACGCCGGGCTGCACTTTGTGCGTGGCGATTTCGGTGGCGATTTCGATATGCAGCGGCAGGGTATTGCCTGCGGCAGCCAAGGCCGTCTGAACACGCTCGGCCAGCCCGTCCCACAAATGCGCGGTCGGAAAACCGAAAGATAACTCGATATGCAGGCCGTCTGCCTCTTCATGCAGTTTTTTAACGGCCTTTTCGCCGCCCAAGGTGCGCGTACAACCCGGCAGGCAGACGGAAGACAATGCCTGCCGGTAAATTTCCATATCCATTTTATTGTCCTTTCTTTCCTATTGATGGTGGCCGCCTGTCGAAACAGACGGCAAACGGGGATTCTAGCAGATTTGCCACACTGCCCATCCTGTTTTTCAGACGGCCTGCAATACGGCAGGCCGTCTGAAAACCACAACAGGTTCGAGCATATCCACAGCCGTTGAAACGGCACAATATCAGCCGTTTGCATACACTTCCGCGTTTAAAGCATCTTACAGGCCGTCTGAAAATTTGCCCCTGCTGCAACAAATATTTAGAATGCAAAGCTTTCAACTTTGAGCCGCACCATGACCCAGCCGTTTATCGAAATGAAAAACGTCGTCTTCGCCTATGGCGAACGTCCGATACTGCGAGATGTCAGCTTCCGCATCGCGCAGGGCGCGTTTGCGGCGGTAATGGGCGGTTCGGGCAGCGGCAAAACCACGCTGATGCGGCTGATTACCGGCCAAATCCGCCCGCAGTCGGGACAAGTGCTGGTTCAAGGGCGCGATTTGTCGGCCTTTTCCGCGCAGGAACTCCACGAACACCGCCGCCGCATGGGCGTGCTGTTCCAGCACGGCGCACTGTTTACCGATTTGTCGGTGTACGACAACATCGCCTTCCCGATGCGCGAGCTGACCAAACTGCCCGAAGCCGTCATCCGCGATTTGGTGCTGCTGAAGCTGAACGCCGTCGGCCTGCGCGGCGTAGAAAAACTGATGCCTGCCGAATTGTCGGGCGGTATGGCGCGGCGCGTGGCTTTGGCGCGCACCATCGCGCTCGACCCCGAATTGATGCTGTACGACGAACCGTTCACCGGACTCGACCCGATTTCGCTCGGCGTCATCGCCCACTTGATCAGCCGTGCGAACAAAGCGTTGCGTTCAACCAGCGTGATGGTTACGCATGATATTGAAAAATCGCTGGAAATCGTCGATCAGGTGGTTTTTTTGGCAAACGGCGAAGTGGTATTTTCCGGCTCGCCCCAGGAAATGCGCGAACTCGATTCGCCTTGGGTGCGCCAGTTTGTCGGCGGCTTGGCCGACGGCCCCGTCGCCTTCCGATATCCGGCGCAAACGACTTTGCAGCAGGATTTGCTGGGACGTTAAACCAGTTTTCAGACGGCCTGCCGAATACAAAAGGCCGTCTGAAAAAACAATTGAACCGAAATATGAACCTTATCCGAACCGTCGGGGCGAAAACCCTCGGCTTTATACAGGCACTCGGAAGCGTCTGCCTGTTTCTACTGCAGATACTGGCGCACTCCGGCACATCGCTTTTACGCTTCCGCCTGAGCGTGCGGCAAGTGTATTTTGCCGGCGTGCTTTCCGTGCTGATTATCGCCGTCTCCGGCCTGTTTGTCGGCATGGTGCTGGGTTTGCAGGGCTACACCCAGCTGGCCAAATTCAAATCGGCCGACATCTTGGGCTACATGGTGGCCGCCTCACTGCTGCGCGAACTGGGTCCCGTATTGGCGGCCATCCTGTTTGCCAGCAGCGCGGGCGGCGCGATGACCAGCGAAATCGGCCTGATGAAGGCCACCGAACAACTCGAAGCCATGAATGTCATGGCGGTAAACCCCGTTGCCCGCGTCGTTGCGCCGCGCTTTTGGGCGGGTGTGTTTTCCATGCCGCTCTTGGCCTCCATCTTCAACGTGGCCGGTATTTACGGCGCATATCTGGTCGGCGTGCAATGGCTGGGTTTGGATGGCGGCATCTTTTGGTCGCAGATGCAAAACAACATCTCCTTCGGCTACGACGTACTCAACGGCCTGATCAAATCGGCCTTTTTCGGCGTGGCGGTTACACTGATAGCCGTCCACCAAGGCTTTCACGCCTTGCCGACGTCCGAAGGCATCCTGCGCGCCAGCACGCGCACGGTCGTATCGTCCGCACTGGTCGTACTGGCGATAGACTTCATCCTGACCGCCTTCATGTTTACCGGCTGAACGCAGCGCAATTACAACCAAGGAATTTTTCATGAAACGAAGCATTTTGGAATTTTGGGTCGGCCTGTTCGTCCTGATCGGCATCGCCGCACTGGCCTTCTTGTCCTTCCGCGTTGCCGGCGGCGGCAACTTCGGCGGCGGCAGCGGGCAAACCTACACCGTCTATGCCAACTTCACCGACATCGGCGGGCTGAAAGTGAAAGCCCCCATCAAAGCATCGGGCGTACTGGTCGGCCGCGTGCAAAACATCGCGCTCGACCCGGCAACCTATCAGGCCAAAGTAACGCTGCAATTGGACAAACAATACACTTTCAGCAGCGATGTTTCCGCCCAAATCCTGACTTCCGGCCTGCTTGGCGAACAATACATCGGCCTGATGCAGGGCGGCGACAGCGACAGCCTGGCCGACGGCGACACCATCAGCCTGACCAGCTCCGCACTGGTGCTGGAAAACCTGATCGGCAAATTTATGACCAATATGGCGGAAGGCAATGCCAAGCCGTCTGAAAAAACAGCCGACAGCCAACCCTAACCCCACAACTCCCGAACAGAGAAAGTTACAACATGAAAACCACATTCTACACAGTAGCCCTGATTACCCTTGCCGCAGCAGGCAGTGCACAGGCCACGCCGCAGCAGGCGGTTTCCCAAGTACGCGAAAATGCCGCCCAAGTATTGGCCATCCTGAAAAAAGCCAACGGCAGCAACAATGCGGCCGTACGCAAAGAGGCGGAGAACTATGCCCTGCCCTATTTCGACTTCCAGCGCATGACCGCACAAGCCGTCGGCCAACCTTGGACGCAGGCCACGCCGGCGCAGAAACAGGAATTGTCGAAAGAATTCCAAACTCTGTTAATCCGTACCTACTCCGGCACCATGCTGAAATTTAAAAATTCCGCCGTCGATGTCAAAGGCAATCCCATCATCAACCGTGGCGGCAAAGAAGTCATCGTCCGCGTGGAAGTCAGCCAGGCAGGCAGCAAACCGGTCAATATGGACTTCACCACCTATCAGAGCGGCGGCAAATACCGCGTCTACAACGTGGCCATCGAAGGAGCGAGCCTGGTTACCGTTTACCGCAACCAATTCGGTGAAACCATTAAAAACAAAGGCTTTGACGGCCTGATTCAAGAATTGAAAAACAAAAACGGCGGCAAATAATGAACTGCGAAATCCGCGACGGCATATTGCACCTTGACGGCGAAATCACCGTCAAAACCGTGCACGGCAGTGCCTACCGCCAATTTTTGCAACTGAGCGGCGGTGACATCAAGGCTGTGGACTTGTCTGCGGTCAGCCGTGCCGATTCCGCCTGCCTGTCGCTGCTGTTTTCCGTACTGCGCCGCAACGGCAGCCGTCCCGAACTGAGGCATATGCCGCCCGCCGTGGCGGACTTGGCCGAACTGTACGAAGTCCGAGAATGGATCACGCCATGAAACGACACCCCATCGCATACACCGCCGCACTGGCATTGCTGCTTGCCGCCCTGCCCGCTGCCGCCGCCGATAAAGAAACCGCGCCGCCGCAAAACGCAACACAATCCGGCACGCCTTTTCAGACGGCCTCCGAACCCGCCCGGCAGTCGGCCAAAGCAAAAAGCAAAGACCCCTACGAACGCTACAACCGTTTCATGTTCAAAGTGAACGACAAAGCAGACCGCTACGTCCTCGCACCGGTTGCGCGCGGCTACCGCAAAGTCACCCCCGGCCCGGTACGCACCGGCGTGGGCAACTTCTTCAACAACCTGCGCGACGTGGTCAGCTTCGGCAGCAACCTGCTGCGTTTGGACATCAAACGCGCCAGCGAAGACTTCATGCGCGTTTCCGTCAACACCACCTTCGGATTGGGCGGCCTGATCAACGTGGCCGGTGCGGGCGGCATCCCGAACAACAAAAACACCCTGGGCGACACTTTCGCCTCATGGGGCTGGAAAAACAGCAACTACTTCGTTTATCCGATTTTGGGCCCCTCCACCGTCCGCGACAGCCTGGGTACGACCGCACTGATGGCCTATCCGGTGCAAAACGCCGTATTCCACACCACCGCCGGCCGGGCTGCAGCCTCTGCCGTCAATGCGGTCAGCACGCGCGAAAGCCTGCTCGACCTGACCGACGGCATGGAGGAAGCCGCCCTCGACCCCTATATCATGATGCGCGACGGCTACATGGAAATACGCCGCCGCCAGCTCGGTTTGAAGCCGTCTGAAGGCAGCGGGGAAGACATAGACATCGACGAATTGGTGGCACCGGAAGAATCTGCCGCCGCCATACCGGCCTCGGCAACTGCCTCAGCCGCTTCCGAACCTGCCGTTGACACAACCGCCGCCGGCATTGCCGCCCCCGAAGCAGCTTCGGCGGAAGAACCCAATCACATCGGCACTATCGGCGAATAATCCGTTTTACCGTTTTCACCATCACTTGGGGCCGTCTGAAAACACCTTTCAGACGGCCTCGTACAATTGGATAACAAGCAAACGGCAATACCATGGTTCACACCATCGGTTTCCTACTGTGCACAGGAAAAACAATGTGATAATGTATCATTTTCGTTCAACAACCTTTGTCAAGGTGAAATGAGATGAAAAAACTGCTTTTGATTTCCTTAATCGGCGTCTGCGCATCCGCACAGGCGCACGAAGTGTGGGTAAACGCCCCGGCAAAACTCGCCTCGTCCGACACCCTCCGCGCCGATTTGGCCTACAGCCACGACTTCCCTCATGCCGAAAAAATTGCCGACGACCGTTTGCATATCTTCGCCCCACTGCAACTGACTTCTCCCGACGGCAAACACAGCAACATGAAACAACAGGGCGAGAATTACCAATACACCGGCGGCAAGCTGAAAAAAGGCAGTTACATCATCAGCGCAACCTACAAACCGACATTCTGGTCGAAAGACGCGGTGGGCAAATGGGAACAGAAAAATTTGGCCGAACGTCCGGAAGCGGTATCGTGCGAACAGAGCCGGATGTTCGGAAAAAGCGTACTGATCGTCGATGACGGCGAAGATTTGTCCGCCATCAGCCGCCCGATCGGCCAAACCTTGGAAATCGTACCATTGGCCAATCCGAACACCGTGCGGCCGGGCAGCCTGTTTCCGGTACAAATCCTATACGAAGGCAAACCGCTGGCAGGCGCGACGGTAACCGCCACCGCCGATACCGTTGCGGCAAAAGACCCGGCGGCCACGCACGACCACCGCGAACCGCAGGCCTTTTCCGGCAAAACCGACAAACAGGGCAAAGTGAACATTCTGCCTTTGGTTGAAGGGCTGTGGAAAATCAGGCTGGTACACAAAACCCCGTTTGCCGATCCCAAAGTATGCGGCGACTCTACCGCGTATGCCACACTGATTATGCCTGTCGGCACCGTGCGGGCGAATACGGAACCGCATCACCATCATCACCATTAAGCGGCAGATAAAAGGAAAAAGGCCGTCTGAAACCTGAAATCGGGTTTCAGACGGCCTCTCGGTTTATCCGTACGGCCTACAGCAAGAACGCCGTGGCCAAGCCGAGGAAAATCAGGAAACCGCCGGAGTCGGTTACGGCGGTAATCAGCACCGAACTGCCGAGGGCGGGGTCGCGGCCGAGTTTTTCCATCACAGTCGGAATCAATACGCCCACTGCCGCCGCCAGCAGCAGATTGAGCGTCATCGCAGCCACCATGACCAAACCGATGCCGATGCTGTCATAGAGCAGGAAGGACACCAGCCCCATCACGCTACCCCAAATCAGGCCGTTGGCCAGGGCGACGCCGATTTCCTTCCTCAGCAGCCGTCCGGTCTGGATGTCGGCCAACTGGCCGACGGCAATGGCGCGGACAATCATGGTGATGGTTTGATTGCCCGAATTGCCGCCGATGCCCGCTACAATCGGCATCAGTGCGGCGAGGGCGACGATTTTGGAAATGCTGCCTTCAAACGCGCCGATGACGCGGCTGGCGACGAATGCGGTGCAGAGGTTTACCGCCAGCCACGTCCAGCGGTTTTTCACCGAATCCCACACCGGCGCGAACAGGTCTTCCTCCTCCTGCAAACCGGCCATGTTCAAGATGTCGGCTTCCGATTCTTCACGGATAACGTCCACCATTTCGTCCACCGTGATACGGCCGATGAGCTTGTTGTTTTCATCGATGACGGGCGCGGTAACCAAGTCGTAACGTTCGAACGCCTGCGCCGCCTCTTCCGCATCGTCGGACGGACGGAAACGCACCACGTCGGTCGCCATTACGTCGGCAACCAAGTCTTCGGGGGCGGATACCAGCAGTTTACGGATGGGCAGCACGCCGATGAGGATGTCGTCTTCATCCACGACGAAGATTTTGTCGGTGTGGTCGGGCAGGCTTTCGAAACGGCGCAGGTAGCGCAACACGACCTCGCAGCTCACGTCGGCACGAACGCTGACCAATTCGAAATCCATCAGTGCGCCGACCAGGCCGTCTTCGTACGACATCGCCGCCTTCACCTGCTCACGTTCTTCCTCGTCGCGGGTTTGCAGGGCTTCATAGACCACCTGGTGCGGCAAATCGTCGGCCAGTTCGGCCAAATCGTCGGCATCCAAATCTTCCACCGCCGCCAGCAGTTCGTCTTTGCCCATGCTTTCGATCAGGGTTTCGCGTACGGCTTCCGACACTTCCAGCAATACGTCACCGTCGTCTTCCGGCTCAGCCAGTTTCCACACGACGACGCGCTCCTTCGGCGGCAGCGATTCGAGCAGTACGGCCATGTCCGCAGGGTGCAGTTCGTGCAGGATGGCGGTCAGCTCGGCCAATTTGGCGTTCAGTTTTTCGTCGGCAGGCGCGCGCCCGGCAGAAATATCGGCATACACGGGCAGTAATGCGGCAGCCAGCTCGTGAACGTGGTCGATATCCAAATCGAGGCGTTGGCCGTCTGCGGCCTGGGCAGGTGTGGGGATGTTCGGTGTGGTCATAAATGCTCCGCCCGCAGGAAGGCGGCGGCGCATTCAAGCGGGTTTAGAATCAGGTGGAGAAGCGGGAATTTTCGGGAAACGAACCGGGAAGTTCCATGATTTCTGCCTGCGGCGCAGGCGGGCTGTCAAAAACGGGGCGCATTCTAACATAGAAAAGAGGCCGTCTGAAAAACCGTTCACGGGTTTGAATTGTACCTCCAAAGTTGGGCACACCTCCTCCAACCATCAAGGTGCAGTTTTTTATGACCAAATATACATTACACTTCAAATACCAAGCCGTACTCCACTATCTGCACATACGCAGCCAACAGCGTACCCAGACCACTACGGCATCTCACAAACCCACCTGCGACGTTGGATAACCGCCTATCAGCAAGGCAGCATCGGCGCAATCGAACAGCCCGGTCCAAAATCATGACCCGCCACCGCAAAAACCCCTTCATCGCCAACAAGCCCAATCACAGAAAAACACAGGCATAACCTATCGAAGAACTGTGCTACATGTGCGCAAAGGTTGTCTATCTAAAGGGGCTAAAAGCCCTCAGCTAAAAGCAGACCACAAAGGACAAAGCCAAACCGTCCGCACACTGAGGGCGCAACACCCGCTCAAATACCTGCTGCACATCGCACATTTACCCCAAAGCAGCTTTTACTACCACCATCAAGACTAGTCTGACACCGATGAATCCAAGGGCCTTTTTGTGAGAAGACCTTATTCAGCTTCCTCAAATTCAAACCAAATATCCTTATATGCCGCATAAGCACACAAAGCTAAAACAATCTGGCATAACGCAATCAATACTGCCAACAATGCATATCGTTTAAAAAGCGAAACGGGCAATCCAAATTTTTCAACCAGATAATTCAAACCCATCACCAACACACCTTGCAATAATAAAAAGCAGATGTATGGCAAAATATTGCGAGCAAAGGTTTTTACGCTCAAATGCAACGCATCCCAAACCTCTTCGCCTTGCAGGAACACCAAAAGCGGCCCCATCCAAAAAATATTCAATACTGCACCAAGCGCCAGAAACACGACCAAGCGCATACCAACCGACCAATACTCTATCGGCGGCAACTTATGCTGCATCCCGTACAGCACCACACCCAAAAACACGGCAAACAACACAAAGCAGGATAACAACAGAGAAAAATCATTATGCCTGCCGAGCAATGATTCCACAAAAACGGCAAAACGCGGCGAATCACCGTTGTCCACCTGCTCATCGGCGGCACACTGTATACCAATATAAAACCACAAGCCCAGCGGCAACAAAAATCCCAATACAAACGGCAGCATATGGGCGAACATAACAATGCCAAATTCCCCGATGCACATCAGCAGCATAATCATGAGCCAAGCCAGCGGTTTGCCAAAAATAATGCCTAATGCGTCAAAGAACCAAAAAAAGCCGCGATACCATGGCCGCCTGGCGGGTTCGGACAATAAAACAGTTTCGTAATAATGATCCATAATAGATAATTTCCCGATGATGTGTTGTACAAACCTGTAATTCTACAACACTCAAGATAAAAACATCCCTAAAAATACGCACCCCCACTTTCAGACGGCCTATACCACGCCGACCCGCATCCTGCGGTATAATCCGCACACAGTCTGTCAAAAAGAAAAAAGAGTTGAAAATGTTTACCCCGAATCCGGACGAAATCGTCATCTACGGCACCACAAGCAACGGCAAAACCTTCCGTCCGAGCGACTGGGCGGAACGCCTTTGCGGCATCCTCTCATCGTTCGACAAAGGCAACCGCCTCTCCTACCACCAATGGGTACGTCCGCTGCTCATCGGCAAAATCCGCAGCGTGGCCGTCGGCAAACAATTGGAAACCATCAACCCGCCGATGTTCCGCTTCCTGATGGACTTCGCCGCCGACAACGACCTGCGCGTGCTCGACGAAGCCATGCTGCGCGAGCTGGCCAGCGAACAGTCCCAACCGGCAGAAGCACCGCCCCCGCAGCCGGAGCCGTCAGCGGCACCGCAAAAACCAGAGGGGCAGCCGTTCAAACTCCGCGAAATTCCGCCCGAAGAAACCACCGCCGCCTTCGCCGCCCTCAGCATCCTGCGCCCGACGTTGAACGACGTCGCCCGCTTCGCCGCACAAGTCAACAACGAACAGCGCGCCGCCGGCTACCGACTGCTGGGCATCTTCGAAGAAGGCAAAAACAACGCCGTTGCCGTATGCGGCTTCCGCATCACCACCACCCTCGCCTTCGGCCGCCACATCGTCATAGACGACCTCGTTACCGTGCCGCAGACACGCGGACGCGGCTACTGCACCCACCTGCTGCAAGCCGTAGTGGATATTGCCGAATCGCAAAACATCGCCCAAATCCACACCCACGTCTCGGTCGGCAGCGAACGCGCCGATGCCCACCGCATGTATCTCAAGCACGGCTTCGAAATCAACGCCCACCACTTCGTCTGCAAAACCGAACGCTTCCGCAGATAAACCCTGAAAAAAGAGGCCGTCTGAACGCACGCCATACGCTTTCAGACGGCCTTTCCGTTTCGCGTTATAATAACCGCCATTCCAATCAACACACATACAAAACCATGGCAGTCATCATCCACACCCCCGAAGAAATCGAAAAAATGCGCGAACTGGGCCGCCTCGTCGCCGAAGCCCTCGACTACATCGGCCAATTCGTCAAACCCGGCATCACCACCAACGAAATCGACAAACTCGTTTACGATTATCACGTCAACGTTCAAGGCGGCTATCCCGCCCCGTTGAACTACGGCAACCCGCCCTACCCCAAATCCTGCTGCACATCCGTCAACCACGTCATCTGCCACGGCATCCCCGACGACAAACCCCTCAAAGAAGGCGACATCGTCAATATCGACCTGACCATCAAAAAAGACGGCTTCCACGGCGACTCCAGCCGCATGTTTACCGTCGGCAAAGTCTCCCCCATCGCCCAACGCCTGATAGACACCACCCATGATGCCATGATGGCGGGCATCGAAGCCGTCAAACCCGGCGCGACACTGGGTGACGTAGGCTATGCCTGCCAGCAGGTTGCCGAAAACGCAGGCTATTCCGTCGTGCAGGAATTTTGCGGCCACGGCATCGGCCGCGCCTTCCACTGCGAACCTCAAGTCCTGCACTACGGCCGCAAAGGCCAGGGCCTGAAACTCGAACCCGGTATGATTTTCACCATCGAGCCCATGATCAACCAAGGCAAACGCCATCTGAAAATCCTACCCGACGGCTGGACGGTGGTAACCAAAGACCGCTCCCTCTCCGCCCAATGGGAACACGAAGTTTTAGTAACCGACATCGGTTATGAAATCCTGACCGTCAGCCCTGCAACGCAAAAGCCTTAATGACATAAAAGTAAGACAAATAAATAGCTGCAAATAAAACAAAGTCTAGCAGACACATCTTTCCAACTTGCTCGACAAAATACCGTTTATTTATAAAAATTACCTTTTATTTCCCTCTACTACCCTTTATACTGTAATGACTTAGAGGTTACATTCAGTCAGCTTAAGCCTTACTTAATAATTTCTTAACATCTGCAAAGAAGTATTGGGGAAAGTGTTTTTTCTCCCACAGAATAAAAACTTTCCCTAATTTAAGTTAAGTTATTGAAAGTACGGTTTTAAGATTGCGATGCAGCCACTATAATAACCCTAGTAGTTAGAAACAGAAGCCAATGCGCACTTGCTGTTCCTAAGCATTGATTAGCACAACAAGAAAGCGGCATTGTTACCATCAGAAGGAGATTTAAAAATGTCCTCATTCCCACAAATCACCAATATTCGTGAAATTCGCAAAAAACTCGGATTAAACCAAAACGAATTTTGGAGCAAAATCGGTGTTACCCAATCAGGCGGATCCCGTTACGAATCAGGACGCAACATGCCCAAACCCGTACGCGAGTTACTGCGTTTGGTCCACATCGAGAGAGTTGATTTGGAAAGAGTCAATGGTAAAGACCTGTCTGTCCTGCGCTTATTGAAAGAGCAGGAAGCGGAGACCTACCACCGCTTACTCAAACAGCTGGAAAAAACGGAAAACCCGTAATTCCAAGACTCATTAAAACAGTCCCAAGCGAACCCACCGCTTGGGATTTTTATACCGCTTTCAAACCGACCTGATTTCAATACCAAACCGCAAAAATCCGCTACAGACACAAAGAGGCCGTCTGAAAAGCAGTTTTCAAATTTATTAAAACTATGCTTTCAGACGGCCTCTTTATCTTTCCGACATTCAAAGTATCCCCTTCTCCTGCCATTTCACCAACTGCTCGGCAAACGGCCATTCCACGCTGTCGAGCAGGTTTTTGGTGATCAGCCCCAATTCGGTGTCGCCTTCGATTTGCAGTTTGCGTTTGAAAAACAGGGTATCGGGGTCTTCTTCGCGCAGCATCATGCGCAAGAAATCCACGCCGTTGGCGGCCAGCCGGAGGTCGGGTGTGCCTTCGAAGCGGCGGTCGAGGAAGCGTTCGCTATCGGCGGTGAAGCGCACGGTGATGCCCGCGTCGAGCACGTCGATTTCGAAGGTGCGGCCGTCAAACAGGCTCATGTCGGCAGGCAAAAGGCCGCGCTTGAGCATGAGGTTGAGGGTTTTAACCAGCGCGAAACGCGGCGGCAGGGCGGGCAGGCGGCGGCCGATTTGGGCGCACCATTGCGGCAGGGTAATGTCGGGCAGGGACATGATGGTTTCCTTTCAGGCGGCGTTGGTGCCGTAGGCTTTGCGGTGGGCTTCCACGGCTTCGATGCCGGGTTTGCCCAGCCAGTAGCCGTCCACGGGTGTGCCGGTGGACAGACGGGCGAGTTCGGGCAGGGCTTCGTCGAGGGTGGTTTGGCCGTCGAGCACGGCGCGGTGCAGTTCGATGATGCGCGGCATGTCGGTGAGCTGGGGCGAGAGGCGCAGGATGTTTACGCCGATGGCGGCCATGTCGGCATGGTGCGGCAGCAGGCATTGGCTGCCGTAGGACATGGTTTGGATGCCGTTGATGGTGAGGAACGGCTGGCCTTCGCGGGTGTTCATGGTGAGGCCGTGTTCGTGGTCGAGGCAGCGGAATTCGCAGCTGTCTTTGTTTAGGTTGTAGTGCCGCGCGGTGAAGCAGCGGGAGGAATAGGCCAAGGGGATTTTGCCCCAGGCGAAGATTTCGGTTTCGAGGCCGTCTGAAAGGCGGGCGGTGTCGGCTACTTTGTCGCGGGCGAGTTCGGCGGGGGCGACCCAGCGGTATGCACCGAGGTTTTGGAAGAGTTGCAGGGTGGCTTCGTTGTAGATGTTGAGGCTGGCGCCGGCCACGAAGGGGATACCGTGTTCGCGGGCGAGTTTGACCGCGCCCATGTCGTTGGCTTCGATTTTAAATTGGGTTTGGCCGGTGATTTTGCGCAGGCGTTTGAGGTCGGATTCGCTTTCGAGCAGCACTTGGGAGGAAAGGATGATTTCCTTGCCGCTGTCGGCGAGGTCTTGGGCGAGGCCGAACCAGTCGTCGAAACGCATTTTCTGGCGGCGGGAGCAGACGGTTTCGCCCAGATAGATGGTGTCGAGCGGGCTGTCGAGCATCTGAGCGTAGAATTCGAGCAGGGTTTCTTTCTGCCAGAAGAATTGGATGGGGGCGAGGGAGAGTTTCATGGGTGTTCCTTTGTTTTTATGTCTTTTCAGACGGCCTTATTGTGTTCGGTTTCGGCGGCGTAGATATATTGCATCAGCGTTTCGATAAAAACAGCCAAATCACGCTGCCACGAATGGCGGTTGGTTTTGGTGAAATACAGCGATATTTCGGGCTTTTCCATTAGGTAGCAGCCGAAGCCGGCATACAGCGGCACGAGGCCGGTGTCGTGGGCGTTGTGGAAGGCGATGGTCAGCGGCAATGTGAAATAAGGGTGCGCCAATGTCCATACGGTGGGAAAGGCGGGGGCTTCTTCTTCGGCGGCCACGATCAGGTCGTGTTTGTATAGGGCGTTGCGCAGGTCTTCGATGTGTTTTTTCATGCTCTTATTTTTTGCGCTGTTTTTCAGGTAGCCTTTCAGACGGCTTTGAGGCTACCTGAAAGCTGAAACCGCGTGCGTGCGGAACGCACACATACTACACAGGTGGACTATGCTGGCTCAGGTGGAACCGGCTTATATTTATGCTCGTTGGCAAGATAGCGCGTGATAAAATTCAGCATTTGTTTGTCGCCGTCCCGTTCGGCAATTTTCTTCATCTCCAAAAATTCGCGGCTGAATCCGGGGATTCTTAACTTATATAGTGCTTCTACTAGCGCAAATTGGGTAAAGCCGTCGGCTTCCCAAATAGCCGGATGGCTGGCAATATACGCGATATTGCTTTTTCTTTTCATAATTTGCAAGATAAAGATAAAATGGAAGCGGCTGCCTTTCCATTTTTCCTGCAAGGTTAATTCCGTAAAGAAATTTGCGATATTTTGCGATTTCTTTAAACGTTCTTCCTTGTCAAGCAAAGTTCCGACTGCGCCGCAAATACTACCATTCACAATTTCAAACCAATACATTTCATATTTGTATCCATCATGGATAATGAAAAGGTTTTGAATAGAGAAATCTAATACCTCCCGAATAATGGTGATCAGTTCGGTATCGCAATCGGCGGATTGGCAAGAGAAATTCCATATTAGACTTTCATATCGCCTTACTTCTTCAAGTTTTTCTTTTAATATCATTATCCTGGATTTCCTATCTGCAGTTTTTAATTTCTGATTCAGGCCGCAGGTTGGAATATAACCCAACGTTTCAGGTAGCCCGAAAGGGCTGCGCAGGCAATGGATGCCTATCCTTCGCCTGCCATATCAGATCAGGTGAAATTGTTTCCATATTTTTCTAGCTTTTTAAAAAGCAAAACGGAATCATCAAAGATTTTTTGACGATATTTTTCAGGAATCTTTTTATTAACCCTATTAAACCATTCATCAAAAATCATATTCCATTCTTTAATTTGTTTTTCAGATAGCCTTGAATAGACATCATCCGGAAATTTTTTAGCAATCACCAATAACATATCTATACTGGCAAGAACTGGTTGGCATATTTCTTTAGTGGATTTAAGCCAGGCGATATCCTCTTGAACAGTTTGAATAGCAAACTCAGCGTAACCTATACCTATTAAATCCGCACGCTCATTGTCATATATCCCACCGCCATACAATTTCATATATATCCTTTCTTGACATGGTTGATTGTATTTCTACCATTACCCATAACATCTCTTGTTTTTCCGATGCTAAGCGGGGCATGGACGAAATGGCTTCAAGGCGGGCATTTGCGCCCAAGCGGTTTTACTTCCTTGAAACTATGTGTATTCCGCACATCCCGCTAATACGGGTAACAGTTGTTTAAGGCTACCTGAAAGTGTGTTCTTCATGCAATTCGAACAGGCAGCAGGTCGGGGATTTATGCCTGACAAACTGTGTTTGTCGGAACATCGGGCATAGCCGTTTCGTTTTAACTTCGTTGAAGCTGCGCTTTCAGGTAGCCTTTCAGACAGCCTTAAGGCTACCTGAAATTATTCCACCTCATAGCGCAGAATGGTTTTGAGTTTTTCCGGCGCGGTTCGGTTGGCGTTGTTCAGATAAATTTCTCGGTGCGTGTTGCCACTGCGCCGCAGGCCGTGTTCTTGGCAGAAGTTATCCATTTTGGCAAACGAAGCGGGTTCGTCATCAAACCTGCCAACATGCAGGATGCTCACGCTTTTGCCGCCGGCCATGCGCTCGAAGCGTACTTCTTCATACAGCGGATTGGGTTTCTTAATGCGCGTTTTGGTCAGCGCGTCCTGCCACATTTCAGGCGTGATGAAATCGGGCTGGGCAATCATGATGGTGTAGGCCAGATTGTCTTTATCCAACTTGTCCGCGCCCGCCGTTTTTTGCCGCCAAACGCCTTCCAGCGGGTACACGGCAAAATCATCAACGGCCTGCCCGGCTGCGGATTTTTTGTAGTTCATCTTCACGGCATAGGCGAGGCTGTACAGCGCGCCCACGCGTTCGGAAAAATCGGCGGCGTTGGGATTGCCTTCGCCGTCTAGCATGATGAACGATTGTTCAGGCACATCCAGCAGCACAGGCTGCGCCTTAATGCCGTATAAGTCTTTATGAACCTTCTTCCATTCTTGTTTCATAAGCATTTCCCTTTTGCCTTGAGGCTACCTGAAACCTACTTCCAAGGCCGGTTATATGCACCCAGCGTGCTCTGGCTGCCTTCGGACACCTTGCCCAAAGCCGCGTCCCATGCGGGGGTTACGCGGTAGTGCGCGGGGTCTGCCGCCGCTGCGTCCAAAGCCTGCCGCAGCGTGCGCGTAACCTGCGCGGTGTACATCGGGCTGCGCTGGCGGCCTTCCACCTTCACCGCCGCCACGCCGATTTTGATGAGCTGCGGCAGCACTTCCAGCACGTTCAGGCTGGTCGGCTCTTCCAGCGCGTAATACGTTTCGTCGTTCACTTCAAAACGGCCTTTGCACAGCGTGGGGTAGCCTGCCGGTTCGTCTTTGTTGAACTGGTCGATCATCACCTGATTGAGCCGCACGTTCATTTTGTCGGGCAGCTGTTCCCAACGCACTGCCTTGGCGGGCGAGCACACGCCCTGCATATTCGGTGATTCGCCCGTGGCATAGCTCGACAGGATGCAGCGGCCTTCCACCATCACGCACAGGCTGCCGAAGCCGAACACTTCAATCTCCACATCCGTGTTTTCAATCACATGCTGCACTTGGTCTATCGTCAGCACACGCGGCAGCACGGCGCGGCGGATGCCGAACAAGTCCTTCATTAAATTGATGGCTTCGTAATTGGTGGCCGAACCCTGCACCGACATGTGCAGCCGCAGGTTGGGGTGTTTGTCGCAGGCGTAGGCCATCACGGCGGGGTCGGCCACAATCACCGCGTCCGCGCCCAAATCGGCTGCCGTGTCCACCGCGCGCCGCCAGCGTTCCACCTGCCCTGCCTGCGCGTAGGTGTTGATGGCCATCAGCACCTGCCGCCCGCGGTCGTGGGCGTAGCGTATGCCTTCGATGATGGATTTTTGGTCGAAATTCAGGCCGGGGAAATTGCGCGCGTTGGTCGCGTCTTTCAGCCCCATGTAAACCGTGTCCGCGCCGTTGTCCACGGCGGTTTTCAGGGCGGGCAGGTTGCCGGCGGGGCAGACGAGTTCGGGGATGCTTTTCATGCGGCGGTTCCTTTGCGTTTTCGCCGCTGTGCGAACTGAATCCAACGGCAAAATCTATATTTAGTAAAATTTTGCCGATTTTAAGGGGTTGAAATACTAGATATGCTGATTTAAATCAAACAATCAATATGTTTGTTAAATTCTATGATAAAGCCGTCAAAGATGAAAACGGCCGATTGGAAAGCCGATACCGCATTTTGAGGCCGTCTGAAAATTTACGGGATGCTTACCGACAGGCGATGGGTTGTACAGGGATTTTGCGTTTTCAGACGGCCTTTTCGCGTTCCGCCGCATCAAGCAGCACGAAAACGGCGGCAGCGAGCATCATCAGGACGGCGGTCAGCACCATCGCGCGGTCGTGGTTTTCCGCACCGGCGGTGCCGAGATATTGATAAATCAGGGTGGTGAGCGTGAGCCATTCGGGGCGCGATAGAAACAGGGTGGCGGCAAATTCGCCGATGCAGGTGGCGGCGGCCAGCGTCAGGCCGCGCCGCATGGCGGGCAGCAGCAGCGGGGCGGTAACGTAACAGGCCGTCTGAAAACGGTTTGCGCCCATGCTGCGGGCGGCGGCGGCATATTGCGGCGGCAGCGCGTCCCTTGCGGCCAGCAGGTCTTTGGTTACGAACGGATAGGCCAACAGCGCGTATGTCGCGGTCAAAAGCGGCAGCGAAGCCGTCCATTCGGGGTAAAGCAGCAGGATGCCGAAGGCCACGCAAACGGGCGACACCATAAACGGCAGAAACGTGATGCCGCGTATCCACGGCAGCCGGCGCGCCAGTGCCGCATGACTGATGCCCAATGCCAATGCGGCCGCCACCGCCATTGCGGTAAACCGCAGGGTGTTCCACGCCGCCAACCGCGTTTCTTCCTCCCACAACACCTGCCACGACCCGCCGGCCTGTGCCGCCTGCACCAACACCGCCGCCAAAGGCAGGGCGCAAAACAACAGCAGGACGGCGAGCGCAAAGGCCAACAGCAGCCGTTTGCCCGCGCTGTCGGCTTTGGCGGGCGGCAACGGCGCAATGCGTCCGCCGCCTGCAGTGCCGCGGCTCAACCAAGCATAGGCCGCGCCCGCCAGCGCGGTTATCCCCAATACCAGCCACACCAGCACACCCGCGCGCGCGATGTCCAACTCCATCGTAACCAGTTGGTAAATCTCCACTTCCACCGTGCCGTATTCCGTTCCGCCCAACAGCAAGGCCAGCCCGAAGCCGGAAAAGCAGTACAAAAACACCAGGCACACCCCGCCGGCCAGCCACGGCAGCAGCACCGGCATTTCCACCAGCCAAAACCGCCGCCATGCGCCCGCACCCAGCGTCTGCGCCGCCAAAAGCCGGGCGGCGGGGACGGAACGCAAACCCTGATAGGCCGCGCGTACCAGCACGGGCAGGTTGAAAAACACATTGCCGTACAACAGCAGGTAAGGCGTGTCCTGCCAGCCCGACAGCAGCAGGCCGCGCGCGCCGAACAAGGCCAAAACGCCCATGCCCGCCACCAAGGTCGGCATCACGAACGGCAGCATCAACAGCCGCAGCACCCAGCCGCGCCCGCGAAAATCCAGCCGTGCCAAAGCCCAGGCGACGGGCACGCCCAACAACACCGCCAATACGCAGGTAACCGCCGCCTGCGCCGCCGTCCATGCGATTTTGCCGCGCAGATAAGCGTCCGCCAGCACGCCTTCCCAATCCAAACCGCCGCCGTAGTCGGCCAACGCCCACAAGGGGACGACAACCATCACGGCAAGGAATCCGACGGGAAGCAGGGCGAGAAGCAGGATGGAAAACAGGCGGCGCATAGGCTGGGAATCAAGGTGGGAAAAAGCGGCATTGTAGCGGGTATCGGCTGCCGGAGGGAAAAGGCCGTCTGAAAACCCGTTTTCCGCGTTTCAGACGGCCTGCCGAATAGGGCTGGAATTGAACACAGCCGACCTGCCGCCTTTGCCGCGCGAACGGGGATTGGGTTCGGATGACGACAGGTTTTCAATGAAAATCAAACGGATGCGGCATCACCGTTAATTTTTCCAAACAGGAATAATAGGCTGTGAAAGATACCGTTTTGATTTGAATCCGTTATTTCCCCCCACCCTTTGCCGCCAGCCAAAGCAGAGGCCGTCTGAAAACGGCAGCGGCTGCGGCGGCAAGGCCCAGCCACCACGGCTGCCAGCGGCTGCGGCGGCTGACAATCAGCCCGGCGAGCACGTCGGCGGCGGCCTGCGGGGTCATGGCCGGGGCGCGGCGGTAGGCGGCAGTGGGTTCAATCATGCGGGTGCGGACCAACGGCAACAGTGCAACCCCCACCGACACGCCGCGTGCGGCCGCCTCGGGTGCGATGCTGCCGAACCATTGCGTGAGGGCGGTTTTCGAGGCCTGATAAGCCGCCCAGCCGGGTGCGGCCGGAAAGCGGGCATTCACCGCCGATACGGTAACGATGCCGCCGCCGCGCCGCGCCAGTTCGGGCAGCAGGGCCAGCGTCAGCCGCGCGGGTGCGTAAAAATTCAGCGACATACAGCGTTCGACATCATGAAAACGGTCGAGCGACTGCCACAGGCCGCGGCGGATGGAATGCCCTGCGTTCAACACCAGAATATCCGCCCCGCCGTTTTCTTCCGTCCAACGGACAACCGCTTCGCATTGCGCCGCATCGCGCAGGTCGGCGGCAAAATATTCGGCTTGCGCGCCGGCCGCCGTCAAACGGGTTTGCACTTCCGCTAGTTTGTCCGCACTGCGCGCTACCAGCAGCAGCCTCGCGCCGACCGCCGCCAACTTGCCGGCCAAAGCCTCGCCGATGCCGAAACTGGCTCCGGTCAGCAGGACGGTTTTCCCGCCAACGGCCGCGCGCAGGCGTTCCGTGTCGGGGCGTGATGGCGGATAAAGCAGCGTGGAAAGCATATGAGGCCGTCTGAAAATGAAAAAAACGATTGTACGCGAACGCCCGTATATGAATACGATTGCAGCAGGGAGTGCAAACATTTCACGGTGCGGGCGGCGGTTTTCCTTTAATATTCTCCCCGATACAGAACAAAGATGAAAAGACGAAAAATGGACAACAAACAAAAATTACAGGAAGGCCTGACCGCGCTCGGCCTGACACTGACCACCGCCCAACAATTACTGCTGCTGGAATACGTCGCCCTGCTGAAAAAATGGAACGGCACTTACAACCTCACCGCCCTGCGCGACGAACAGACCATGATCAGCCACCACATCCTCGACAGCCTGACCCTGCTGCCCTACATCGAACAAGCCTCCACACTGATGGACGTAGGTTCCGGCGGCGGCATGCCCGGCATCCCCGCCGCGATTTGCCGCCCCGACCTGCAAATCACCCTCTTGGATGCCAACACCAAAAAAACCACCTTCCTCCGGCAGGCAGTGATTGAATTGGGCCTGAACAACGTAACCGTCGCCTCCGGCCGCGTAGAAGAAATGCACGACAAAAAAGTAGATGTGGTCACCAGCCGCGCCTTCGCCGAACTGAAAGACTTCATCTCCCTAACCGCCCACCTGCTGAACGGGCAAGGCTACTGGGCGGCGATGAAAGGGGTTTATCCCTACGAAGAGCTGGAACAGGTTCCGGAAAACGTGGAAATCGTGAAAGTGAACAAACTGTCCGTACCGATGCTGGAAGCCGAACGGCACATGGTGATTATGAAACCGAAGGCCGTCTGAAACCCGTTACAGCGGGCGGCAAACAGAGCTTCCCACCCAACCGGCCGCAGTATCGCCGCACGATACGGCAGGCCGTCTGAAAAGAGCGGAAACGCATTTTTTCAGACGGCCTTTACTATATAATGCCCACTCCCACAGACAACAAGCCGTCTGAAAACGGCAGGAACAACCACACCATGATAGGCATCATCATCGTAACCCACGAAAGCATAGGCAAAGCCTACACCCGACTGGCCAACCACTTCTTCCCCGAAATCCCCGCCCACATCCGCCTGCTGGGCGTAGAGCGCATGGAAGACCACGACGACGTTATCTGCCGCATCCGCGCCGAAATCGACGGCTTGGATGCGCCCGACGGCGTACTCGTCCTGACCGACATCTTCGGCGCCACCCCGTGCAACGCCGCCCGAAAACTGATCGTGCCGCACAAAGTGGCCATGCTCACCGGCCTGAACGCGCCCATGCTGATCAAAGTCGTGCAATATTCCGGCACCGCCGGCAATCTGGAAGACTTTACCGAAGACGTGCGCCAGGCCGCCGTCAAAGGCATACTCGCACTGACCGAACCGCCCGAAGGGACATAAGCCATGCAGAAACAGGACATCCAAATCATCAACAAACTCGGCCTGCACGCCCGTGCATCGAGCAAATTCGTTCAGACGGCCTCCCCCTTCCAATGCGAAATCTGGGTAACGCGCAATGGCAACCGCATCAACGGCAAAAGCATCATGGGATTGATGATGCTGGCCGCCGCACAGGGCACGACCATCACCGTCGAAACCGACGGCCCGGACGAAACGGCCGCCATGCAGGCACTGACCGCCTTGATCAACGACTATTTCGGCGAAGGAGAATAACATGGGCATCGTGCTGCACGGCGTGGCGGCGGGCAAAGGCATCGCCATCGGCCGCGCCCACCTGGTGGTGCGCGGACACGAAGAAGTGCCGCAATACGACCTGGCCGAAAACGAAATTGCCGCCGAAACCGCCCGCTTCGAAGCCGCGATTAAAACCACCCGCCGCCAACTGGAACAAATCCGCAGCACGATACCCGAAAACGCCCCCACCGAACTGGGCGCGTTCATCTCCCTGCACCTGATGCTGCTGACCGACGTTACCCTGTCGCGCGAACCGCTGGACATCATCGAAGAACAGCACATCAACGCCGAATGGGCGTTAAAAATCCAAACCGACCGCCTGAGCCAGCAGTTCGACGCGATTAACGACGAATACCTGCGCACCCGCAAGCAGGACATGCTGCAAGTGGTCGAACGCATCCACAACAACCTGACGGGGTCGGGCAACGAACTGAACCTAGACGCCAACCTGCTCGACGACACCATACTCATCGCCCACGACCTGTCGCCCGCAGACACCGTCCACCTGAAAGAACAGCGCGTTACCGCCTTTGTAACCGACGCAGGCGGACCCACCAGCCACACCGCCATCTTAGGGCGCAGCCTGGACATCCCGTCCGTCATCGGCCTGCGCAACGCCCGCAGGCTCATCAGCGAACACGAATGGGTGATTGTCGACGGCATCAACGGCGTGCTCATCATCAACCCCGACGACATCGTACTGGCCGAATACCGCCGAAAACT
Source organism: Neisseria sp. P0008.S010 (assembly GCF_051962715.1). Classification (NCBI taxonomy): domain Bacteria; kingdom Pseudomonadati; phylum Pseudomonadota; class Betaproteobacteria; order Neisseriales; family Neisseriaceae; genus Neisseria; species Neisseria sp. P0008.S010. The sequence continues at coordinate 8,731 of NZ_JBQCVA010000013.1, read as the reverse complement.
GCGCGCCTACAAAAGCAAACAGCGCGAACTGAACAAACTGAAAAACACCGCCGCCACCACCGAAGACGGCACCCAAATCGAACTCTATGCCAACATCGAAAACGCCGAAGACATCAAAGCCCTGCACAAATTCGGCGCGGACGGCGTGGGGCTGTTCCGCAGCGAATACCTCTACCTGAACCGCGACACCCTGCCTGACGAAGAAGAACAATACGGCGTATACGCCGACATCGTGAAAAAAATGAAAGGCAAGCCTCTGACCATACGCACTGTGGACTTGGGCGTGGACAAAAACCCGCGCTGGTTCGGCCAGAACGGCACGCCCAACGGCAGCCTGAACCCCGCACTGGGGCTGACCGGCATCCGCCTGTGCCTGGCCGAACCCGTCATGTTCCGTACCCAAATGCGCGCCATCCTGCGCGCCGCCGCCCACGGGCCGGTGAAAATGATGTGGCCGATGATTGCGTCTGTTTCCGAACTCAAACAATGCCTGACCCACCTGGACACCGCCCGCCGCCAACTGGCCGAACGCGGCGAAGCCTTCGGCGAAGTATCGGCAGGCTGCATGATCGAAATCCCCTCCGCCGCCCTGACCGTCTCCAGCCTGCTCAAACCGGTAGACTTCGTCTCTATCGGTACCAACGACCTGATCCAATACACCTTGTCGGTAGACAGGGGCGACGACGCGGTCAGCTACCTCTACCAGCCTGCCCACCCCGCCGTCCTGCGCCTTCTGGCACACATCATCCGCACCGCCAACCGCATGAACAAAACCGTTTCCCTCTGCGGCGAAATGGCGGGCGACACAACCTTCACCCGCCTGCTGCTCGGCATGGGACTGCGCAGTTTTTCCATGAACACCAACAACCTGCTGGCCGTGAAGGATATCGTCATCCACAGCCACATCGACCGTCTGGAACAGGAAATCCTGCGCATCCTGCGCAACGAAGACCCCGACAAGGCCGACAAACTGCTGAAACAACTCAACCAAGCCGAAAAGGCTGTCTGAAAATAACAAAGGCCGTCTGAAACTGATGTTTTCAGACGGCCTTTTTACAGCAGGCAGACTGCGATATGCCTCTGACGAACCGACTTCCTCCGTAACGCCTCAATTCTCAGCGGCACGCGTTCCAGTTGAATTTGGCGGCGGCCAGTTCTTTCATGAAATCGTCGCGGTAAAGGTAGGTGTGGTCGTCCGCCTTGTCGTTCCAATAGCGGCGCAACGGTTGCAGTGCGGTGCGGCAGGCGGTTTTGTTGCCGCTGTTTTTATAGGCCACCGCCAAATCGTTGCGGGCGCGCATTTGTTCGGTAATAAACATGAAACTGTTGCAGGTGTTCACATACTGCTGCTGGATTTGCGCGGCTTGGGCGTAATTTTTGGCACGGTAGGCAGCCTGAAAGCGCTGTGCGGTGTTTTTGGCGGCAGACTCGGTGCAGGCGGCGGGCAGGCGGTGGTATTGATCCGCAAAATGTGCGTTGAGCCCGCAATATTCCGCACAGGCTTTGCGGGCGGATTCGGGCACGGTAACGTTTACTTTGTCGCGGGCAAAGGTAAAGCGCACTTCGCAGCCTTCGCCGTCGCGGTAAACATTGTTGTTCAGACGGCCTTCCAAATTGCACAGATTGCCGCTGGAATTGACGGTGTTGATGGAAAAGGTTTTGCCGTCTGTGGACAGGTAGCCGCTTTCAAAGGGCTGGTCTTTGAACACATATTCTTGCGCATGGGCAGCGGTTGCGGCGGTAGCGGCCATAAGCAGGGCGAGGAGGATTGGATACTTCATGGTATTTTCTTTCGTTTCGATTGAACATTAATTCGTGCAGCCTGACATGATGTGTAAAGATGATAACCGAAATCCGCATATGGTAAAACCAAAAAAGCAGGCCGCACTTCCGAAACTTTGGAACGGGCAGCCTGCTTTTTCTTTGTCTTTCTAAAACATTACCTGCTTACTTCACAATATCCAAACGGCGTACTTCGATCTCACGCGAATTGTTGAAGCGGTTGATGTCCACCTCTCCGGCAATGCGGACTTTGGTTTGCGGTGTAACTTTCTGACCGCGCCACACATCAGGATTGATTTCGATTTTGATGGTATCGGTATCGTCTTTGAAGAAATATTCTTCGGGATTGATGGTACCTGCCGAGCCCGTGATGTAACCCTCCAAGACGATATGCGCATTATCGCCGAATTCGGTTTTGGCTTCGTGTACTGTGTTGACGTGTTGGCGCGACGGCGCAGGGTTGCCTTCAGGCACAAACTCGGCATGAGCGGAAAGGGAAAGCGCAGATAAAATGATAAAAATCAGCTTCTTCATGAATGAATTCCTGTTTGAGGTGGAAAAATCAGCGGAAAACTATAGGTCGTTTGCGCAGTATTTGTCAAATGCGGGGAAGCGGCCTCCCCCTAAAAATTCCGTTATAATCTCTGTCTTTTATCTTAAATCAACCAATTTTTCAGGTAGCCTCCGATGCTCGACAAATACAATCCCGCCGAAATCGAATCCAAACACTATCAAAACTGGGAAACCCAAGGTTATTTCCAGCCCGATATGGATTTGACCAAATCGTCTTTTTCCATCCAACTGCCGCCGCCCAACGTAACCGGCACGCTGCATATGGGCCATGCCTTCAACCAAACCATTATGGACGGTCTGACCCGCTACTACCGCATGAAAGGCTGCAACACCGTCTGGATTCCCGGCACCGACCATGCGGGCATCGCCACGCAAATCGTGGTCGAGCGTCAACTTGCCGCGCAAAACGTGTCCCGTCATGACTTGGGCCGTGAAAAATTCTTGGAAAAAGTGTGGGAATGGAAAGAAGTTTCCGGAGGCACGATTACGCAGCAGATGCGCCGCGTGGGCTGCTCTGCCGACTGGACGCGCGAGTATTTCACGATGGACGACGTGCGCGCCGAAACCGTGACCGAAGTGTTTGTGCGCCTGTATGAGCAAGGCTTGATTTACCGCGGCAAACGCTTGGTGAACTGGGATCCCGTGCTCGGCACGGCGGTATCGGATTTGGAAGTGGAAAGCGTGGAAGAACAAGGCTCTATGTGGCACATCCGCTATCCGCTGGTGGACAATCCCGCCGAAGCTGTTATCGTGGCGACCACCCGCCCCGAAACGTTGCTGGGCGACGTGGCCGTTGCCGTCAATCCTGAAGACGAACGTTATACCCATTTGATCGGCAAGGAATTAATCCTGCCGCTGACCGGCCGCACCATCCCCGTGATTGCCGATGAATACGTTGAAAAAGACTTCGGTACAGGCTGCGTGAAAATTACGCCTGCGCACGATTTCAACGACTACGAAGTCGGCAAACGCCACGATACGCGCTTGGTTAATGTGTTCGATTTGGAAGCCAAAGTGCTGGCAAACACCGAAGTGTTCAACTTCAAAGGCGAAGCGCAACAAGGCTTTGCCCTGCCTGAAAAATATGCAGGCTTAGACCGCTTTGCCGCGCGCAAACAAATGGTTGCCGATTTGCAGGAACAAGGCTTGTTGGTCGCAATCAAAGCGCACACGCTGATGACGCCGAAAGGCGACCGAACCGGTTCAGTGATTGAGCCGATGCTGACCAGCCAATGGTTTGTCGCCATGTCCGCCACACCAAACAGCGGCGAGCCTGACAGCGAATTCAAAGGCTTGAGCCTAGCCGACAAAGCCAAAAAAGCCGTCGACAGCGGCGCGGTACGCTTCATCCCCGAAAACTGGGTCAATACCTACAACCAATGGATGAACAACATCCAAGACTGGTGCATCTCGCGCCAACTGTGGTGGGGGCATCAAATCCCCGCGTGGTACGACGAAGCAGGCAATGTTTACGTCGCCCGCAATCAGGCGGAAGCCGAAAAACAAGCCGGCAAAACAGGCTTGACCCGCGAAGAAGACGTATTGGACACATGGTTCTCCTCCGCGCTCGTGCCGTTCTCTACGCTCGGCTGGCCGTCTGAAACCGACGAACTCAAAGCCTTCCTGCCGTCCACCGTCTTGGTAACCGGCTACGAAATCATCTTCTTCTGGGTGGCACGCATGATTATGATGACCACCCACTTTACCGGCAAAGTACCGTTTAAAGACGTGTACATCCACGGTATCGTGCGCGACCACGAAGGCAAAAAAATGTCCAAATCCGAAGGCAACGTCATCGACCCCGTCGATTTGATTGACGGCATCGACTTGGACAAGCTGCTGGTAAAACGCACGACCGGTCTGCGCAAACCCGAAACCGCGCCGAAAGTGGAAGAAGCCACGAAAAAACTCTTCCCCGAAGGCATCCCCAGCATGGGCGCGGACGCTTTGCGCTTCACCATGGCAAGCTACGCCAGCCTCGGGCGCAGCGTGAACTTCGACTTCAAACGCGCCGAAGGCTACCGCAACTTCTGCAACAAAATCTGGAACGCCACCAACTTCGTCTTGATGAACACCGAAAACCTAGACTGCGGCTACGGCGCAACCGTCACCGAACCGCGCGGCTACTCCTTCCCCGATATGTGGATCATAGGCCGTCTGAATCAGACCATCGAGCAAGTAACGCAAGCCTATGAAACCTATCGCTTTGATTTGGCGGCGGAAACCCTGTACAGCTTCGTGTGGAACGACTATTGCGACTGGTATTTGGAACTCGCCAAAGTGCAGCTCCAAACCGGCTGCGCCAGCCGCCAACGCGCCACACGCCATACCTTATTGCGCGTACTCGAAGCCGCCCTTCGCCTGCTGCACCCGATTATCCCTTTCATCACCGAAGAACTGTGGCAAACCGTCGCCCCCATGTGCGACGCCAAAACCGCCGACAGCATCATGCTCGCCCGTTTCCCTGAAGCCGACCGCGAACAAATCGTTCAGACGACCTTCGAGCAAATGACCGTGTTGCAGGATTTGATTGGCGCCGTCCGCAACCTGCGTGGCGAAATGGGCATCCAGCCCAACGTGAAAGCCCCGCTGTTTGTCGAAAGCGCGGACGACTTGGCAGACTACCTCAAGTACCTGCCAATGATGACCCGCCTGACCGAAGCACAGCAAGTCGCCGCCCTGCCCGAAAGCGAAGACGCGCCCGTCGCCGTCTGCAACGGCGCGCGCCTGATGCTGAAAGTCGAAATCGACAAAGCCGCCGAAACCGCCCGTTTGAGCAAAGAAGCCGAGAAGCTGCAAAAAGCCTTGGACAAACTCAACGCCAAACTCTCCAAACCCGGCTACACCGAAAAAGCCCCCGCGCATCTGGTGGAAAAAGACAAAGCCGATTTGGCGGAGTTGACGGATAAGATGGGAAAAGTGGAAGGGCAGTTGGCGAAGTTGAAAGGGTAGTATTGTTTGGTTGTGAGAAAGGCAGCCTGGAAACGGTTTCAGGCTGCTTTTTTCACTGACTTTAGAAACAAACCCTAATTAGGTATTTTATGGAACAAATAGCAAAACAAATTATTGAATCCGAAGTAGGACAGTCTATTAGAAGACTTCTATATATATCACATGATTATTTTAGCAATGCTGGAACAGGAATAATTATAAAACTCAATAATAAATACTATCTCTCATGCCTTTACCACTCTTTTTCAGATAGAAATAACGAAATTGATGAAGAGGCAGTTCGAGGTTTACGAATAATGTATAAAACATATTTAGGAGATTTTGATAGGGAAAATATTGAATTAGAAAAATTATTGCTTATTCCTATGAACTGCTCTGCGACCACAATCCAAAATGATTTAATGCTTAGTGAGGAAATCTTAACGATGGAATTAGCAGGAATAAACAATTTAACTCCACACGGATATTTAGATTTTGATGACGATAAGATGCGACAATATTTATTGTCTGATAAAGATCCAATTCTAGGTGAAACTTTATTTGCTTATGGATTTCCGTTAGAGAAAAATGAAATTGATTTTGAAATAAGTGATGATGGTAGTATCAGCCAAATAAACAGAGTTAATCATGAGGCTAGGCTTTTTGGCGGTAGATGTATAAGAGATGAAATTGGATTTGCTATAAAAAAAGAAGATGCCAATAGCGAATTTGGTATGACTGTTAATGGCATGAGTGGCGGTGTAGTTTTAAGAGCATATAGCAACTCCATTGAATGGGTCGGTATTGCTATGCGCGCAAATGATGATTTAATCAGGTTTATTCCATATTATTTAGTTGCTAAGTCAATTGTAAAAAATATTTCAGACAGAGAAATAAACGTAAATTGAGCAAGCAGCATAGCTTGAACCAAGACTCAACCAAACCATTAAATCATCTGTTTTGCGTTGGGTTTACAACCCAAGCGACCAAAAGGCCGTCTGAAACTGCTCTTTCTGACGGCCTCCCCATTTTCAGGTTGCCCTTCCCCAAGGCAGCCTGAAACCTTTACCCCGCCCCAAACCCATCCGCCGTCATTCCCGCGCAGGCGGGAATCTTGGTTCGGCTGCAGCAATATCCAAATAAACAAACGCCCCCCGAATCCCAAACAAGATTCCCGCCTGCGCAAGAATGGTGGTGTTTGTTGCTTTTCAGGCTGCCTGCCCCGCCAAAATACCCAAGCAGCCTGAAAATGCCGTCCGACATTTTCAGGCTGCTTGGTTTCAAATCCGATATGGTCAAACCTACTGCACCAGCGCCCGATGCTCGCTTTCTTTGTAATCGCGGATAACGTGGTTGGTGTCGGTAATGAGATAGCGGTAGCGCGTGAAATTGGTTACGCCCTGTTCGTAGTAATCGGTGCGATCGCCATTGCTGTGGTAGCCGCTACCGAGATAATGGGTGAAGGCGCTGTTTTGGCTGACATCCGTCCAAGTGTAAATGTAGCCTTCCTGCCCTTTGAGTTTGCCTTCCTGGATAATTCCGTGCTGGATATCGTCGGCCTTACCGAGTTCCGCATACGCCGAAACAATGTGCTTGCCTTTGAAACGCGCGCCGGCCACACCCCTGCGCGCCGCGTTGATTGGGTCGTACGGCGAGATGTCGGCACTCATAATTTTGTCCACCGTTTCGCAACCGGCAAGCATCAGCACGGCGGCGGACAACAGCAAAACGGATTTTGGTAACAACATCATTCCCCCTTAGCAAAAATAGATAACAATGAACAGACGGTCAAAGCGCGCATTATAAGCCGCTGCGGTGTGAGCCGATAAAAAAACTGTATAATCGCCCGTCGCACGGCGATACCCGTTTTTACCGTTTTATCTGAAAGGAGTTGTATCTTGTTGAATAAAAAACACCTGCTGGCGGCTGGCGCGCTCAGCCTGCTGTTGTCCAGCTGCCAAGGCTCGCTTGCTTACGAACTGATGCAGGCTGCCAGAGGCAGCAACGGCCCCTCTGCAGACCAAGTGCAAAATATGATGCCCATTGTGGAAGACATGGAAAAACTGCCGTCCGCCGCAGAACTGGCCAAGCGCAAAATGCATCCGCGCAAATGGGGCGCATACGCCGCTTCCCCCGAGGGCAAAATGATATGGGCAACCGACAAGCCCTACGACACCCCCGAAGCCGCCTCCAACGACGTTCTGAAAGAATGCCGCGCACAAGGCGGCCAAAACTGCCAAACCTATACCATTTACAGCAATCTGTGCTTTGCCGTGGCGCAGGGCAAACGCAACGGCAAACCCTTTACCGCATTCGGCTACGGCCCCACCGAATCGCTTGCCAAAAGCGTGGGCGTGGCCAACTGCCGCGACCAGGGCGCGCAAAACTGCGAACCAGTCCCCGGCGCACCCGCCTCCTGCGCCGTGCCCTGCAACCTCGTTACCGACAAAACCTGCCGCTACGAAAACCCCGCCTACATCGTCCCCGGCAAAAGCAAGAGAATGCACAAAATGCCTGCGCTACTGACGCGTCCGGAACCGGACAAATAAGTAAGACGGCATATCACGCCGTCTGCAATACCGCTTCAACCAACCATAAACAAGGAATAACCATGACTTCACGTACCCCCCCCCGCTGGCCGCCGCCGCGCTGGCTGCCCTGCTGGCGGGCTGCCAGGGTTCGCTTGCCTACGAACTGTTGCAGGTTGCCAAAGGAAACAACGCCCCCACTTCCGCACAGGAAATCGAATCCATGATGCCGGTTGTGGAAGCAATTAAAGGTTTGCCTTCCAAAGCGGAACTGGCCACGCGCCCAATGCACCCGCGCAAATGGGGCGGATATGCCGGCTCGGACGAGATAAAAATGATATGGACAACCGACAAAGCCTTCGACACCCCCGAAGCCGCCTCGGCAGACGCACTCAAACAATGCCGCCAGGCCGGTGGCAAAAACTGCAGAACCGCCGTTCTTTACAGCAATCTGTGCTTTACCATGGCGCAGGGGCGACGCAACGGCAAAGGCTTTGACGCAATGGGCTACGGCCCCACCCACGAGTTTGCCAAAATAACGGCAATGGGCAACTGCCAAAACCAGGGCGGCCAGGGCTGCCACCCCACCGTCGGGGCAACTCCCTCCTGCGCCGTCCCTTGCAACGTCGTCACCAACAAATCCTGCCGCTACGAAGACCCCGGGATCATCTTCCCCGACAAAGGCATGAGAATGCAAAAGGTACCGTCGTTTTTCCGCTAGGCGGGTTTGAAAGGATTGGAGGCCGTCTGAAAATGCAGCTTCAATAGACCTCTTGCGAAAGTATCCTGAAGATTTACAATTTCCAAATGAAATACGAAAACCTAATCCAAAGAAGCAATAGGGAATTCAAACGGCTCACAGGTGTAACGCCCGTCCTTTTTCATGAAATGCTGCAAGTCACCACAGAAGCAGAAAG
>NZ_JBQCVA010000012.1:0-55485 GCF_051962715.1 Neisseria sp. P0008.S010 | reverse complement strand
GGTGCTCATGAGAAATCCCCTAAATGTCTTGGTGGGAATTTAGGGGATTTTGGGGGATTTTGCAAAGGTCTCGGCCTATTTGCGTATTGCACGATATGGCGGCATGACTTCCTATGCCGCCGCTTTGTTTGGGTTCGGTTTGAATGGCGACATTATCGGCAGCGGCAACGGATATGTTGGGAGGCCGTCTGAAAAGTTTTCAGACGGCCTCTATGCCCAACGGCCTTTAATCGAAACGGATGACGTATTTGATTTCGCCGCCCGAAGATTGCGAACCGACACGGACGATGGCCTGGATGGTCCGAGTCAGTTGGTACACCAGCTTCACGGTCTGGCTGGCACTGGTCAGACCGAATTCGTAGCCGAGATAAAGCTCGCTTGAAAGCTGTTTGCCGACGGTTAAAACCTGCTCGGCCGGGTTGAGTTCGCCCGTTTGCGCGTTGCGGCTGCGCTTGCTGGTGAGGCCGAAGTCGTCTACCAAGCCGATGCGGTCGTTGAGCTTGCCGGCCAGGAAGGCACTGGCGGCGGTGCTTAAAGCGGCTTCGTCGCCGTCGCTGCCGCTGCTGGCACGGTTCAGAATCAGCCAGGAGAGTTTGTCTTTTTCGCTCATCGGTTCGTTGGTAACGAGGGTAACGCGCGGGTTTTCCAAGTTGCCCAACACTTCCACCCCCGCGCCCACGGGCGACAGGTTGCGTACGGCGCGGATGTTGAGGTTCGGCCGCGACAGCGGGCCAACGAAGGACACGGTGCCTTTGGTGATGTTCAAATCCTGACCGTAGGCTTTGTATTTGCCTTTCACGACGGCAACCGTGCCGACAGCCTGAATGTCTTGTTTGGGTTGGGCGGTCAGTTTCAGACGGCCTCCGAGGGTAACGTCCACGCCTTCGCCGCGGAAGAAGACTTTGTCGTTTAAATCCAGGTCGATGTTCATGCTGAACGGAACGGGAGTACGGGTTTCTTTTTTCGGCTCGCCCAACACCACAACGTCGTCGTCCAATTCGGGCATGCCGGATTTTTGGAAGCCGAAATGGCCTTCGTCCACTTTCAGGCTGCCGCCGAGGATGATGCCGTTTTTATCGTCATAATGCAGGCGGGTGTTGCCGCTGGCGGTCAGGCGGCGGCGGGGTTTGTCGAGAATGCCGTATTTGTCGAACACGGCATTCACGTCCACTGCCGGCACGCCGCCGCCCCAACCGACGGTGCCCGACAGGTTGATATTACCGTTGCCGCGCTTGAAGAGCAGCGACTGTATCTGCCATTGTTGGCCGCTGAGGCGGGAACGCAGGCTGCCGTTGTCCAGAATCACGCCCAGGTCGCGGTTGACGTAATACAGGTTGTTGCCGTTGAGGCTGCCACCGAGTTGCGGTTCGCCCACCCGTCCGCCGATGGTCGCTTCGGCATTTAGTGTGCCGCTGATGTTTTGGCCGACCGGCATCAGGTTTTTCAGCGCGGTCAGGTCGGGAATGTCGATTTTCAGGTTGCCGCTGATGGGGGCCTGCATGATGGAATGGCCGAATTGCTGGCTGATGCCGACGTTGCCGCCGATGTTGCCGTAGCGCGTTTTGCCGTTGATTTGGTTGTCGATGCGGCCGTTTTGGAAACGGGTCTGCAGGGTCAGACTGTTCAGCCCCAAGGCTTGTTTGCGGTAGGGCAGGACGATGTCGCCGCTTTGTTGGCGCACGTTGAGGAAGCCGCGTGCATTTTGGCTGTACGCCAAATCCCAGTCGGCGGACAGCACCAGATTGTGTTCTACGGGCATTTTGAAGAAGCTGTGCAGTTCGGCCACGTTCAGATTGGCCGCCGTCCCTTTGCTGGTCAGGCCGTTTTTCTTGTCCCACACGAAGCTGTTCAGATTCAGACGGCCGCCCATCGCCGACCACTGCGCCGTGCCCAAGGCCACGCGTTCCGCACCTGCTTCCAAGCTCATGCGGTTTTGCAGTTTCAGGTTGAAGCCGCCGCTCAAGTCCAGCCTGCCGACTGTACCCTTCCAGCGGTTTTCTTTGTCCAGCCCGCCGTCGGCTTCCAAATCGAGTTTGTAGTTTTTGCCGCCCATCGCCATGCTGCCGCTGCTGCGGATGCTGTGGCGCATGCCGGTGCCCGATACGGCGGCGTTGACGGTATCGATGCGCGTGGATTCGCCCGAGCTGCCCGGGATGACCAGTTCGCGGCCGTTGATTTGCAGGTTGAGCGGACGGCTGTAGTCGGGCGAGGCGGCGGCTTTGAAGTCGAGTTCGCGGATATTGACCGCCTGTTTGACGCGCAGGTTGCGCACGCTGCCGGAAAGGTCGGCGGAGATGCTTTTCGGTTCGCCCGCGAGGAAGCCTTTCGCCGTCAGCGCGCCGCCGAGTTCGAAGCCGAATTTGTCCAATTCGGGTGCGTTGATGTCGAGGTTGAGGCGGTCTCCCGCCTTGCCGAAGCTGCCGTCGGTTTTGACGCGGTTCCTGCCCAGGCGGATGTCGGCTGACGCGCGTGCAAGATGTTGTTTTTCATAAAGCACGTCGGCATTGCCGCTCAATACTGCGCCGGACAGCACGCTGTTGCCGAACTGCATTTTGCCGCTGAATTTTTCTTCGGCCAGCACGCCGTTCAATTTGATGTCGCCGTTGATGCTGCCGACGGGAAAATCGGGGTGCAGTTTGCCGGGATTGAAGTTTTTGCCGGTTGCCTCGGCTTCGAGCAGGCGGTCATTGAACAGCTCCAGCCTGCCTTTGATGTCTAATTCGCCGCCGTCTTTAGGCAGCAGGGAGGCTTTGACGATGTTGAGGCTGCGTTGGCCGTTGGCGGTGTCGTTGGCAATTGCCAGTTCGCCGGTGGAGCCGGCGCGGTTGCCGCGGATATCCCATTTGGCCTGCGGTTCGCGGTAGGTGCCGTTCAGGAGCAGGCTGCCTTCGAATACGTCGTCGTGTTTCCGGCTGACGAAGTCGGACAGGGATGCGTTTTTCAGTATGGCTTCCAGTGCGAAGGTGTTTTTGTCGGTGTCGGTTTCGCCGCCGAGTATCAGCGCGCCTTCTTCCAGCAGGGTGGCGGTTACGTCGTGTACTTTGAGTATTCCGCTGTCGCCGACGGTGAACTCGCCCAGTATGCTACGGACGGGGATGCCGTTTTGGTCGGCAGGCGCGGCCAGGCTGTTGGTCAGGTCGATGGAGCCTTCCAGTGCCAGCCCTTTTTGCGGCGAGGGGACGATGGTGGCGTCGAAGTCGAGGTCGGTCTGCGGGGCGGAGGTGACGAACTCGGCCAGGTTCAGCGCGTGGCCTTTAATCAGGATATGGTCGATTTGTTCGTCGAGGCTGTTTTCAAACGGGCCGACCAGGCCTTCGGCTTTGAGGCTGACTTTGCCGCCGACCAAATCGGCTTTGAAGGCGGTTCGGCGCAAGTCGCCCGACAAGAGGATTTCTCCGCCGCCCGCGATGCCTTCGAGTTCCGCACCGCCGCGTATGCTGCCTTGCAGGGCAAAGGGTGAGGCCGTCTGAATTTCCAGTTCGCCGCCCGTGCTGCTCCACGGGGTTTGCAGGCTGTTCAGAATCAGTTTGTGCCGTTTGTGGTCGTAGTCGTAGGCGGCTTCCGCACGGAGCAGGAAGGTGTTGCCCGCTTTGCCGCTGCTGATTTTGCCGACGCTCAGTTTGTCCAGTTTCACAGCCAGCGGCAGGCTGATGCTTTCGGGCAGTTTGGCCGGATGTTCTTCTTTGGGCGGGGTCGGTTTGGCGGTGATGTGGAGGTCGCCGACGGACAGGTGCCGGATGTGGAGGAGGCCGTCTGAAAAGAGTTCCTGCGGCTGCCATTGCAGGCCGAGGCCGGAAACGGTCAAATCCGCGGAAGGGGTTTCGATGCGCCAGTCTTCGCCGCTGAAGCCGTGCCACAGTGTGCCTTTGAGGGTTTTGCTGCTGATTTTCACGCCGCCCAGTTCGGGCAGGGTGTACAGGCCGAAGCGCAGGCCGGATTCGGTGGCCGCGAGCCAATATAAAAAGCCGGCCGACGATGCCGACAGCAGGACGGACGACCACAGAACGGTTTTCAACAGCCGGCGGGCGGGGGATTTGCCCGTGCGTGTTTTTTCAGACGGCCTTTTATTGTCGGGCGCGCCGTTTTCAGACGGCCTCTGCATATCTTCCTGTGCGGTCATTTTAGAAACGTGTCCCTAAGCTGATGTGCCAACGGATGCGTTTGTCCTGATGTCCGTAGGCGATGTCGAATGAAAACGGCGCGACGGGGCTGAACCAGCGTACGCCGATGCCCGTGCCGTGTTTGAGTGTCATGTTTTTGAAACTGTGCGCCGCATCGCCCATGTCGTGGAAAATGGCGGCGGAAAAACTTCTGTTGATCGGATATTGGTATTCCACGCTGGCCACGGCGAGGGCGCGGTCGGGCAGCACCGCGCCGGACGGGCCTTTGATGCCGATGCTGTCGAGTTCGTAGCCGCGCACGGAGGTTGCGCCGCCGGTGCGGAAACGCAGGGCGGAGGGCACGTCGTTACTTTCGCCCGCATTGACGAAGCCGATTTGCCCGCGCGCGACGAAGGTGCCGATTTTTTTGTTTTCCGGCGTGAAGTAATAGCCCGCGCTGCCGAGTACGCGCTGCATGGAGGATGAAGACAGCAGTTTGCCCAGTGTGGTGCCGCCTTTGACATCGAGGTAGTAGCCGTTTTCCGGCCGCATTTGGGTTTCGATGCTCTGTTTTTTCCACGAGGCCGTCAGCATGGTGGCGTAGGAGTGTCCCAAGTCCACATGCGCATCGGGAATGCGGGCTTGGTCGCCGACGTATTCGATGCCGAGCCGCGATTCGATGTTGTTGCGGTCGCGCACATACCACATGCCCGCCGACCAGGTTTCGGTTTCCAGCTTTTGCGTGGTTTTGCGGTTGTAGGCAAGCGAGCTTGTCCAGTAGTGGCCGTTTTTTTGGCGCGGCTGGCTGACGCCCAGCGCCACGGTTTGTTCGTATTTGTCGCCGGAGGCGACGAAGGAGCCGGTGTAGCCTTTATTGAACAGGTTGTAGTAGTCGTAACCGAACTTGCCGCCCAAACCGTACTCGGAATCGTAGCTGAGGCCGAGTTCGAGCTTGTGCTTTTTCATTTCCGACACGGTTACTTTTACCGGCACGCGGTCGCCTTCCAGACGGTCGAAATCGGCCTGCACGGACGCGCCGGAATAGTGGCTGTCCTGCTCCAAAGCCTGTTGGTAGTCGAGCAGCTTGTCCAAATCGTACGGAGAGCCTGTGTCGAACTGCGCCAGTCCGCGCACGACGCCGGCGGGATAGCGTTTGTTGCCGCTGATTTCAAATTCGCCGAAGTAAATCGGCCGCCCGCTGTCCACCGATACCGACAAGTCGGCCTGATGTTTGGTCGGGTCTACCGTGGCTTGGGTGGAGGAAAACTCGGCCAGCGGGTATTTTTTCCGCCGTACTGCCGACAAAACCGAACTTTTGCTGCCGCTCCATTCTTCTTGGCTGAATGTCGCGCCCACCGGCAGGCTCCAGTTTTCCATCGCCGAACGGTAGTACGCGCCCAAATTTTCGTCTTGCAGCACATCGCCCAAAATGGCGACGCTGACGTTGTCGATTTTGGTTTGCGGCCCGCTGTCTACGCTTACCAGATAGCCTATGCCTTTGCGGCTGACGGTTACTTTGCCGTTGAAGTAGCCTTTGGTTTTCAGCATGGTCAGCACTTGTTCGGGGGCTTCTTCCGCCAGAAATTCCATTTGTTCGGCATCCAGCTCTTCTTCCAATTGCTGCGTAATCAGCGGCAGGTGCTCCTGCAGCATTTCTTTCACGTCGGCCGGCTGCGCCTCGATGCGTACCGGATATTTCTGCTTGAGGGCGGGGGCGGTTTCGTCGTTTTTGGGGCCGAATTTAGACTTTACCCGTTCGATAAGTGTTGGCTTGTCCGCTTCGTTTTGGCCGTCTGAATCGCTATTCGGCGTATCGGCAGCGGTGGCGGGCAGGCTGAGGGCAAGCAACAACATTAGGGCGGCAGGTCGTTTCATGGCGGTTGGTCGGGCGGTCGGATTGTGGAGTAAAGGGGCGGATTGTAGCACTGTTTCATGGGTACGGGCAGGCAGGTATACGGGCGGCAGGTCGGCGGTAATCTGCACGCCCTTTTATCCGATACCTGTCCGATTATGCCGTCTGAAAACATCCTGATTATCCAACTTATGCACCACGGTGATGTTTTGCTGGCAACTACCGCCGCCGATGCTTTGAAACAGGCCAATCCCGATTGCGCGGTCGATATGCTGGTGTACAAGGGTATGGAAGACATTGTTGCCGATAATCCGCTTATCCGCCGTGTTTTGACGGTGGATAGGAATTGGAAGAAGCAGGGCGTCGGGTATCAGTTGCGGCAGGAGTATGCGTTGCTGCGCGAGATACGCGCCCAAGGCTACGATGTGGTTTTGAACTATTCCGACCGTTGGCGGGCAGGCTTGGCGGCGGTTTTCAGCGGCGCGCCCGTACGGTTGGCGTATCCTCGCGCGCGCGGCGGCAACGGGCTTTGGCGGCGGATGCACACTTCGGTCTTGCGGCAGCGGGAGGGCGTGCATGTCGTCGAGCGCAATCTGCACCTGCTTTCGCCGTTGAATCTGCCCGCTGCCGAATCGGGGCGCGTGCGGATGGCGGTTTCGGATGCCGTCCGCGCGTCGTTGCGGCAGAAGTTGGCGCAACAGGGCTGGACAGGTCAGGATTATGTTTTGCTGCATCCGGGGTCGCGCTGGTTTTTCAAATGCTGGCCGTCTGAAAACACGGCGCAAATCGTGCAAAGGCTGATTGACGGCGGCCGTGCGGTGGTTTTGACCGCCGCACCCGACGCGCGCGAACATGCGATGTTGGAAGCGGTTCGGCGGCAGGTCGTGCCGTCTGAAGACGCGCCGCTGTTTGTATTGGACGGTACGCTCAATCTGCGTGAGTTGGCTGCCGCCATCGAAGGTGCGAAATTGTTTGTCGGGGTGGATTCCGTGCCCATGCACATCGCCGCCGCACTCGACAAGCCGCAAGTCGCGCTGTTCGGCCCCACGCGCCTGGAAAACTGGCGGCCGTATTCCGACCGCGCCACCGTGGTTTGGGCCGGCGACTACGGCGAACTGCCGCATCCCGACCGGATAGACACGCGCGACGAACGTTCGCTGCTGACGGCGATTCCGACCGAGGCCGTTTGGCAGGCGGTGGAAGGACGCTTGGGCGGTTAAAAGGTGCGGTTTGGGCGGTTTTACCGCAGACGGCGTTTTCAGACGGCCTTATAATCCCGTTTATTTCTATTAGCCGAAAGACCGCGCCGTGAACACCGCCGAACTGTTTGCCCATGCCCGCCGCCATTCCCGCTTTCTCGTCCGCTGCCTCGACAGCAATACGCTGGACTTGAACCTGCTGGCCGACTGGACGGCGCGGCAGTTGTCCGAAGACGACTTCCGCCACTTCGCCGACTGGCAGGCGTTGCGGGAAAACGAAGACGAAGCCGGCCTGGCGCGGCAGCTCAGGATATTGCGGCGGCACGTCGTCGCCCAAATCGCCGTGCGCGACCTGAACGGATTGAGCGGTTTGGACGAAGTAACCCAAACCATCACCCGTTTTGCCGATTTCTCTGTCAATACCGCGCTGGACTATGCCTACGGCTACTACGTCGGACTCTACGGCACGCCTACAGGCCACCACAGCGGCGAAGCCCAGTTCCTCACCGTCGTCGCGATGGGCAAGGCGGGCGGCGGCGAGTTGAACGTCTCGTCCGACATCGACCTGATTTTCACCTATCCCGAAGGTGGCGCGACAAACGGGCGGCGCGAGCGCGACAATCAGGAATTTTTCACCAAAGTCGGGCAAAAACTGATTGCCCTGCTAAACGACATCACTCCCGACGGCCAAGTATTCCGCGTCGATATGCGCCTGCGCCCCGACGGCGACGCGGGCGCGCTGGTGTGGAGTGAAGCCGCACTCGAACAATACCTCATCACCCACGGCCGCGAATGGGAACGCTATGCGTGGTGCAAAGGCCGCGTCATCACACCCGGCGCAAACGACATCGCCGCCATCGTCCGCCCCTTCGTCTTCCGCAAATATCTCGACTACAACGCCTACGAAGCCATGCGCGGCCTGCACCGCCAAATCCGCGCAGAAGTCGGTAAAAAAGGCATGGAAGACAACATCAAACTCGGTGCGGGCGGCATACGCGAAATCGAATTCATCGCCCAAATCTTCCAAATGATACGTGCAGGCCGTCTGAAAACCCTGCAACTGAAAGGCACGCAGGAAACCCTGCGCCAACTCGCCGTTCAAAACATCATTCCCACCCATACCACCGACACCCTGCTCGAAGCCTACCGCTTCCTGCGCCAACTCGAACACCGCCTGCAATACTGGGACGACCTGCAAACCCAAACCCTGCCGCAGGATGGCGTACAGCGGCAACTCTTGGCCGAAAGCATGGGTTACACCGACTACGAAGCCTTTTCAGACGGCCTGAACGCGCACCGCGCCGCCGTTACTGCCGAATTCGACAACATCCTTTCCGAGCCCGAAGAGCAGCCTGCCGCCCGCTTTGCCGCCCTGTGGCCCGAACCTACCGAAGAGCACATCCCCCTGTTGCAACAGGCGGGATTCGAAGCCGAAGACACCATACGCCGCCTGCACGCCCTAAGGCTGAGCACGCGCTACCGCAGCCTGTCGCCGCGCAGCCAGCCCCGTTTCGACGCACTTATGCCCCAAATCATCCAGGCCGCCGCCGACACACGCCGTCCGACCGAAACCCTGTCGCGCCTGACCGGCTTTCTCGAAACCGTCAGCCGCCGCCCGTCCTATCTGGCCTTCCTGCTCGAATACCCCAACGAACTCAACCGCGTGGCCGAACTCATGAGCCAAAGCGCGTGGATGGCCGCCTACCTGCAACAACACCCCATCCTGCTGGACGAACTCCTGAGCGCGCAGCTGACCGACAACCGACCCGACTGGCCGCAACAGCAAACCGAACTGGCCGCCGCACTGGCCGCCTGCGACGATGCCGAAGCCAAAATGGACACCCTGCGCCACTTCCACCACGCCCACACCTTCCGTCTGGCCGTACAAGACCTGTCCGGCAGATGGACGGTTGAAGCCGTCAGCGACCAACTCTCCCATCTGGCCGACATCATACTCAACCAAACCCTGCGATACACATGGCGGCAGATGCCGAAAAAACACCGCGACGAACCCGCCTTCGCCATCATCGGCTACGGCAAACTCGGCGGCAAAGAACTCGGCTACACATCCGACTTGGATTTGGTCTACCTGTTTGACGACCCCGACCAAGAGGCAGGGCAGACCTACGCCCGACTGTCCAACCGCCTGACCACATGGCTGTCCGGCAGCACCGCCGCCGGCACACTCTACGACATCGACCTGCGCCTGCGCCCCAACGGCGACGACGGCTTCCCCGTCCACAGTACCGCCGCCTTCGACAAATACCAGCACGAAAACGCATGGACATGGGAACACCAATCCCTGACCCGCGCCCGCTTCGTCTGCGGCGACCCCGGCATCGGCCGCCAATTCGAAGACACCCGCCGCCGCATACTCCGCCTAAGGCGCGATCCTGCCGTCCTGAGGCGAGAAATACTCGCCATGCGCGAAAAAATCACCGCCGCCCATCCCCCGCTGCCCACCGACATCAAATACGCGCGCGGCGGCATCGTCGATGTCGAATTCATCGTCCAATACCTGATACTCGCCCACGCCGCCGACTGCCCCGCACTCATGGACAACACCGGCAACATCGCCCTGCTCGAAACCGCCGCCGAACACGGCCTAATCGACCCCGCGCTGGCCGAACGCGCCCGCCGCGCCTACCGCCGTTACCGCGCCTGCCAGCACGACACCAAACTGCGCGATACCGCCGTTGCGGAAAACGACGAAGAACTAGCGGCGCACTACCAAACCGTGCGCGAATTGTGGCATCAGGTATTTGGCGAAGAAACTATGTAAAATATGTGCTGCCACGGGCGGGGCTGCCCCGCAACTTTCCCCTCCCCGCCCTGTTTCTGTCTCAAACCTTAAGGAATAATGATGAAACACTTTTTTATGCCTTTGGCTGCCGTAATCGCCACTTTAACCCTGTCGGGCTGCCTGACCGCCTCTTTGATTACTAATGCCGACTTCACCACGCCGGAACGCCAAGTTACCAAAGAAATAGGCCAAGACAAAGTTTTCCTATTCGGCAAAATCAGGCTGTCCGATGAAAAAAATGGCAGCCCGTCCAAGGCGGAACATTTGGTGATGATGGGGGAGAAATATGCCTATGTTGTCGATTCCGAACAATCGGCCAAACTGCTGGCCATATTGCAGGCCGATTTGAGCCAACGTTTTTCAACCGATCACACTGATAATTCCATCCCCCTGTATTTTTCCAGTAATCCAAACACCTTTGCCACAAGGTTGGTTTTGCAGTACACCATAGTGGAAACCCTGCCGGAAGCGGTCAGGAAGCGCGAAATGGCGGAATTGGAAAGGCTGGGTTTTAAAAGGGTCAATGCCGACCGGATTTATTATTCCCAAAGATTTAACAATATATGGGGCAAAATCTACCGGCCGCAAAACATCACCCTGCCCAAGGATGCCAAAAAATTTGAACAGCATGTCCCCGTAATTTTGTATTCTCTGCAAACCGCCCCCAAAACCACCAACGGCGGCCAGATAGCCAAGGTTGTGGTACTCGCGCCGCTGGCCTTGGCGGCCGATGCGGTGCTTACGCCCGTCGCCGCCCTTATCTGCATACCGGCGAACTGTTTGAAGTTCCGTTATTGACGCTGCCCATATACAGGCATGCTTGCAGCCCTTACCGCTATAGCAGATTAATAAAAATCAGTACATTGTTGCCCCGCTTTGCCGTACTATCTGTACTGTCTGTGGCTTCGTCGTCTTGTTCTGATTTAAATTTAATCTACTAGATATGAATATGCGGGCCGAAACCCGTCCTTCCCGTATATCCATTCCTTCTCGTTCCAGCCATGTAGGGTTGAAAAAACATCCCGTTCTTCCCTCTATGCATGCGGAAAAGAAACCCGTTTATGGCAATGCTGGAGTCTTGTCCGAATCCGGCATTCGTCCTGCATTACCGCCCCAGGCCGTCTGAAAGTATAAAATTTCAAAATAACCAAATAATTTTAAATATAAAATTCCATACGCATTTTTACAAAGCTCCCACCTTTTCAGACGGCATATTATCTCCATATCACAGTTGTCCCCCACCGACCTTTCAGGAGATCAACATGCAAATTGACAGCAGCGCAATCATCAACGGCGAATTTGCCGACCGTTTCGGCAAACGCGGCAGCCAGTTCAGCCCGAACGGCATGCCGACCTACTCCATCCCGTTCGACATCAGCGACGCGCCCGCAGGCACGCAATCCTTCGCCGTCGTATTGGAAGACAAAGATGCGATTACCGCCAGCGGCTTCGTTTGGACGCACTGGCTGATTGCCGACCTGCAACGCACTTCCGTTGCCGAAAACGAAAGCCTGCGCGCTACCGACTACGTTCAAGGAGCGAACAGCTGGGCGAGCGTGCTGGGCAAACTCGACATCGAAGAAGCCTCCTGCTACGGCGGCATGGCACCGCCCAACTGCCGCCACCGTTACGAACTGATTGTCTATGCCCTCGACACCAAACTGAACCTGCCGCGCGGGTTCCGCTTCAACGACCTGCACTTCGCCATGCAGGGGCACATCCTCGCCAGTGTCGGCGTGATGGGTACTTACGACGTGTAAATCCGTACAATATGCAAAAAGACCGTCTGAAAATCTGTCTTTTCAGACGGCCTGTTTTAAGGACTCCCGATGTTTTCCAAACTCAAAAATTTCTTCGACAACCAACCGCCGTCTCCGCCTGAAACACCGCCCAATCCCCTGTACGCCATGCTTGCCGCCGATACGGCGGCCATGGAAGCGGGTAAAAAAACAAGCAAAATCCGCGCTGCATGGAAAAAGCATTTTGAGACTTATTCCGTAGCGGCATGCCTGCCTTATTTTTACGATTTCTTGCTGGAAAACATTGATGCCGCACTGGCAGGCCGTCTGAAAGACGGAACAGGGCTGCACAAATTCACCGAAGCACTTGCCAGCGATAAAATTTTTCATACCGTAGACCGTTGTCGAGAAAAATCTGAACAAGAAGCTGATCAAACCATTGCCTCATATGCTCCGGCAATCTGCGCGCGCATCGATGCCGTACTAGAACGCGAATGGCCTGCTGAAATGCAAACCGGCGCGTGGCTTGCCGAAGTGTTCTGCCTGTTTTTTTATCATGCTGACGCCAATAATCATGCCACCAGGATTGCTGCCGCACCGTGGGTCGTGCCGTTTCTGCGGCGTTGGCCTGAGCTGGGGGACAGATTGATTTTGAGCGCGCTTGACGATTGGGGCGATGCGTCTGCATTGTCGGAATACCTGATGATTGAAGCCCAAAATGCCCGTCAACAGTCGCGTCCTGCAAGCGGATTATGGAACGATATGATGGGTATCTATGCAGACAAACGCAGTAATGTTTACCGACAGGCGGAACAGCTTTTAACTGCGCTCACTACCGACGGCAAAATATCGTCGGATAAACGGGAAGCCCTGCTTTGTGCCGCCTTGGATACCTTGAATCTTGCGCCAGAAAAAAACGACAGCCGTAAAGAAGCGCATATCTGCATCCGCCGAGACCCTGTTACGCGACACTGCCTGAAATTGTTGGCCGACAGCCTGCCGGATAATCCCACTGCCGAAACTATCCGTACACTTCTGTCGGAAGCGGAAAGTTCGCCTAAAGCCGTCGGTACGTACAATTTGAACCAGATTCCCAGTGTACCGTTTGCCGATATCGGCCTGAAAATTGCCGTGATTGACGAGTTGATGTACCGGCGGAACCTGCTCAAGCCGCGCCTGCTGCTGGACACTTTTGTTAAAGAATACGAAGGTCGGAGGATAGACAGGGAAGCCGACGGTTATGCCGTTATCCCTGAAATCCTTGAATATTTCGAGCGGTTGGACATCCCGCAGCATCTGTTAAACGAAGTAGGCGAACTCTATATCGACGGCGGCTTGGACGGCGGTTCGGCGCTTTACGAAGAAATGTTTCCCTTTTTCGACCCCGGTTGCGGCGACGAACTTTTGCCCATCGGCAAACAGGCCGTTGCCGATTTGGCATACTTGCCGAACCTGCGACGCATCATAGGGCTGGAAAACTGCAATCCGCCGCCGGAATTGATACATGCCTTGCAAGAAGCGGGCGTGGAAATCATAGCGCAGGAGTAGCGGCAAATAACGGAAGGCCGTCTGAAAACCCCGTTTCAGGTTTTCAGACGGCCTTTCTTTGAGTCTTACGGCTCGTCTGAATCAAACAGGCCTCGGCACGCATACAGCAGCCCTCCCGCCAATACGGCCAGACCCACCGCCGCCCAATACGAATCGGCATAGCCGACCGCCTTTGCCAGCCGCAGGGCGGCGAAACCGGCCGCGTAACTGCCGAGCAGGACTACGGAAAATTGCAGGCTGCTGTCGAGTGCGGCGGTGGCACGGTCGGATTTGTCCATTACCAACGCCAGTATCACCGGCAGCAGCAGCGTGTAGCTCAGGCTCAGGGCGATGATTTGTGCGGGCGGCAGCCAAGGGTGGATGCGGGCAAGCGCGTCGATGGCGGTCATGGATGTCAAAAGCGGCAGTTGCAGCGCGTAGAGCAGGAACACGAGTTTGCGGCGCGGATAATTGCGCGAAAACCAGCCCGATAGCGGCGTAACAATCAGGCAGGCAACAGGAATACCCACCGCCAGAATTCCGCCCGTCTGTTTCGGGGTGAAGCCCAAATCCGCCAGCTTGGGCACAAAAGTCGCCGCCGCAAACGCATACGGTGCGGCAACGGCAAACAGCAAAACCAGCCACCGCCAGCCCGTTTCAGGTCGCCGCCAAAAGGAGACCAGCCGTGCCGCCAACGCCGTCAAACCGCCTTGCGCCGTTGGGCTGTCCGGCTCGCGGTAGCACAAGAGTTGCAGCAGCATCAGCAGGGTGAATGCCAGCATAAAGCCCGCCGCCGCCGTCTGCCCGTATTCCTGATACAGCCACAACACCAGCGCGCCGCCGATCATCTTGCCGCCGCGCGCCGCCATCGTCTGAATCACGCCGCCGAAACCGCGTTCGCGGTGCGGCAGGACGATACACGACAAGCCCAGCATCGCGCAGCCGTATACCGCCGACATTGCCGAGAGCAAAACGCAGCAGGTCAAAAGCAGCGGGAAATTCTGCGTTATGTCGGTGCAGGCCATCAGCCCGAACACCGCCGAAAGCCCCAGCGTCGCTGCCAGCAGCCAGCCGCGAAACCGCCCGAACCGCCCCGCCGGCCGCCGCTCCATCAGCGCGGCAAACAACACCTTCGCCGCTTCGATACCGCCGATTAAATGTATCCAGCTCAGTTGGTTCAGGCTGTAACCGTAGTTTTTCAAAATAGCGACCAGCGCGACCAGATAAAAACCGGTCAGCGCGAATTTGTAGGTGCTGCCGCCGATAAGCAGCAACCAGTCGCGCGGGGCGGGGGAAGCGGAGGTTTGCGGCATCATGTGGCGTTTTCCTTGGAAGCGGGCAGAATGAAGGCAAAGGCCGTCTGAAAGCAGGTTCGGCTTGTTGATAAAGCGGTAAAGGATTTTGTTACAGGGTACGTCGGGTTTGAACCGATAAGCTGCCGCGTTCCGTTACCACTTGGTTGCCCCAGTCGGTCAGGGCGGCCAGTGCGGGCAGAAAACTGCTGCCGAATGCCGTCAAGGCATATTTCGTTTTCAATGGCGGTTTGATGCCAAATACTTGCCGCGACACCAGTCCGTCGTGTTCCAACTGTTTGAGCAGGCGGCTTAATATTGTTTCGGTGATGCCCGGAAGACATTCGTGCAGTTCGCCGAAGCGTTTTGCACCGCCTTGCAGGTGGTAGAGGATGACCGCCTTCCATTTGCCGCCGACCAAATCCATCGCCACACTCAGCGGGCATGGGTAGGTTTTGCCACCGAAGCCGAAATATTCGCTTTGACATTCTGTTTTCATTGTTCCACCTATTCAAAAGGATAGTTATTGATCGGCTGTTTCCGGCTGCCTACAATCGCACCGTTTTCAATATCCAAGAAGGAATAATCATGACCCTCGTCATTTTGGCGCATCCCGATTTCAGCCGGTCCGTAGCCAACAAAGCCGTTGTCGGACATCTGCAGAACAGCGGTTTGGACATCGAAATCCGCGACCTCGCCGCACTGTATCCCGACTACCGAATCGATTCCGCCGCCGAGCAGCAGGCATTGCTGCGCCATCGGACCATTGTGTTTCAATATCCGCTCTATTGGTACAACATGCCCGCGATTTTAAAGCAGTATTTCGACTGCGTGCTGACTTACGGTTTTGCCTACGGTACGGGCGGAGATAAATTGAAGGGTAAAAACTTCGTGCCCAGCATCACCATCGGCGCGCCCGAACAGGATTACCGAGCCGACGGCGAGGCGCATTTCCGTGTGTACGAGTTTTGCAAGAATCTCGAACAAACGGCCTATTACACGCAAATGAACTATATCGACCCGTTTTATTTCCACGGCACGTCGCCTGCGCTTTACAGTACGGATGAAATCAAAAATCGGGCGGAAACCTGTGCGGAAGGATTGGTAACGCTGCTGCGGCGGTTGGAAAGATAAAGCGCTGTTTTCAGACGACCTTCAACGCTTCTTCCGCCCGCAGCAGGGCGGTCTGCTCGTCGGCTTCGACGATGTAGTTCACGCCCAGCGCGGGGGCGAGTTTGGACGATTGTTCGCGGAAGAATTGCAGTTGCGCCGCATCGGGTTCGATGAGGAGCATGGCGGCACAGCGTTCGGCGAGTTGCGGCCGGTGTGCCTTTATCCATTCGATGTAGGTTTTGCGGTCGGCAATGCGCTGTTCGTCGCTCACCTGTCGCCGCATGGGGGTGCAGACGGTGGCGAAGCGGCGGTTTTGGTTTAACAGGGTTTCGAATTCGGCCAGCCAGTCGGCAAAGTCGGCGACGTGGGTCAGGTCGGTCAGGTAGATGGTGCCTTCGGGCAGGGTTTTGGCGGGGGTGAAGTAGTGCATGGGATTCCTTTGGGTGTTGGGGAAGCAGGGTAGGTCAATAGTTGGGCATTTATGTTTGGCTTTTTATTAGATTTCTTGTGCCGTCATTCCCGCGCAGGCGGGAATCCAGAATGGAGACTCAAAGGCACTTCTTTATCCGATAAGTTTCTGTACGGATGGGTCTGGATTCCCGCTTGCGCGGGAATGACGGCAGTCGGTTGTTACGGCCGTTTCAGACGACCTTCGTTATTCCAGTAACCGTAGGTAGGGCATTGATGCCCGATCTACGTTTTTTTCAGACGGCCTCCATCATTTCAGCCACGCCTAAAACTTCCATTCCGCGCTCACGCCCACGCTTCTGGGGCGTTGGTAGAGCGCGTCTTGGCGGTCGGTGCTGGAAATGAAGATAGGGCGGCGGCGGTTGAACACGTTGTCGGCGTAGAGCGAGATGCGGCCTTGTTTGAAGTTGTAGGCGGTGTAGAGGTTGACTTGGTTGTATGCGCCGATTTTGCCTGATTCGGCATTGTCGGCGGCGGAGTAGTAGCCGCTGTAGAAGTGCACGTCGCCGCCGGCTTCCCAGCCTTTGTCGTTCAGGTATTTCACGCCGATGTTGGCGGTGTATTTGGGTGCGCGGCCGAGTTTGTTGCCTTCGATGCCGCTGTCGGGATAGCTTTTGATTCTGGTGTTGAGCAGCCCCAGTCCGGTGGTGAGTTTCAGGCTGTCGGTCGCCTGCCAGTCGGCGGCGAGTTCCGCGCCGTAGGTGTGGACTTTTTTGGCGTTGCGGATGACGACGGAGTTGGTGCCGAGATAGAAGGGGAGCTGCATGTCGCGGTAGTGGTTCAGGAACAGGTTGCCGGAGAGTTGCAGGCGGCGGTCTGCGCTGCGCCAGCGGGTGTACCACTCGTAGTTGTTCACATATTCGGGTTCATAAGTGTAGGTTACGACGGGGCGGCCGAAGGTGATGCCCGCGCCGCCGGGATTGTAACCGCGCGCGGCTTTGATGCCGCTGACCCATTGGTCGGTGGGTTTGAAGGCAATGTCGATTTTGGGCAGGAACACGGTCTGGCCTTTGTCTAAATCGAGGTGCAGTGCGCCGCTGCCGCCGCTTCGTTTGTGCGTTTCTTTTTCAATGCGGGCGGCGGCCGTGATGTCCCATTTTTCGCTGGGGCTGTATGTGGTTTCGGCAAACAGGGCGCGCACGCTGTTGCGGTCGTCAAAGGTGTTGCGGCCGCCGACGCTGCGGATGTCCACCCATTCGTCTTGTTTGCTGCGGAAGTAGTGCAGTCCGGCAAGGCCTTTCAGACGGCCTTTGTTGGAAAAATGCAATACTGGCTCCCATTGCAGTTCGCGGCCTTTGAGTTCGGCGGGCACGCCTTGCGGGCTGACGGTCATCGGCAGGTGCAGCCGCTCGTTGTGGTAGCGGCCGTAAACCAGTTTGTTTTCCAGTTTCAGATAGTCGTTAAGCTGCCACGATACGTCCCAGATGCCCGATGTCGAGCCGGTTACGAACACGGGCTTTTCTTTTAAAAAACGGCGGCTGGCGGTGTTGCCCATGATTTCGTTTTGCGGCGCGCGCGAACGGATGTGGTTCAGCGTCAGGCGGCTGTAAAAATCGGGATGGTTTTCGGGCGTGAGCAGGAGTTTGAAGCGCACGTTGGTGTTTTCCACGCGGCGCGGGTTGCCGGTCGGTTCGTAGGACACGAACGGCTCGTAACTTTCGCGTTGCTGCCGCTCCGCGCTCAATCTGAAGGCAAGGTTATTTTTCACAATCGGACCGGACACTACGCCGGCGATGTTGCGCGTTTTCTGGTTGCCCAAACCCAAGCGCAGCGCGCCTTCCCATTCGTCGGTCGGGTCTTTGGAGCGCATCACCACCGCGCCCGCCACCGCGTTCTGCCCGCGCACATGGCTTTGCGGCCCGCGCAAGACTTCCACCTGCTGCATGTCCCACAGCGACTGCGTGCCGAAGGCGAATTCATTGTAAGTGGCGGAGCGGCCGTCTATGGACAGGTTCAGGCGCGGCCGCGTGCCCGCGAAAAACGCCACTGCGCCGACAGCGGGGCCGGAGCCGTCCACGCCGCGCACGGTCGGCAAATCGTTGCCGCTGCCCAAGTCCACCGTGTTCACGGTCTGTTTGAGCAGGTCGGTCGCGGAAAGATTGTGGCCGCTGCGGTCGATGTTCGGCGTGGTGAAAACGCGGTTGGACGTGGCGGTTTCAAAGCCGCTGCGGTTGGTGCGTTCGCCGGTTACGACGACTTCTTCCAACTGCACCTGTTCCGCGTTTTGCGCCGCATCGGCGGCATAAATCCATTCGGAGGCAAAGGTGGCGGCAAGCAGCAGCGGCAGGCGGCGGAGGGTAGGTTTCTGCATTTCCTTATCCTTTCAGACGGCATACGTCGGGGCGGATTGAACATCAGACAATCCAACCGCTCCGTCAGTATGCAAATATTTGTTGTTTACACATTTACATAAAACAAACTATTAATGTAAAGTATAAGAAACAAAAAACAGGAATGCAAGTGTTTATCATTCACTTTACTTCCCCCTTTTTATAGCCAACTATCTTAAAAACAATTCCCTCTCCCAGTTCGGCGGGAGAAGGTTTGGGAGGGCAATTCCGCGGCCTTTATGAATTTGGTTTGCTAAGCATCCGACAGCCCCCTCATTCGTAGGGTGTAGCGGAGGGACAAGGAAAGAGGTCGTCTGAAACGCCGCCGTATTGCCATTGCCGTCGTGGGGAAATATGATGAGTATCCGACTTGCGGATAACTTTAATGAACACCCTTTATGAACAAAATCAAAACCTTCCTACCGTCATGACCGCCAGCAAACAACAAACCATCGCCGACACCGCCCGCCGCCTGTTCCGCGAACACGGCTTTTCCGCCGTATCCGTAGGCGGAATCTGCGCCGAGGCCGCCGTCAGCCGCGTTACCTTTTACAAACATTACAGCGGCAAAAACGCGCTTTTGCAGGAAATCGTTACCGAGCAGAAAAACCGCGTCCGTGCCGAATTTGAGGCGCTACTTGCACGGCAGTGCAGCCTGCGCGAAGCCGCCGAAGCCGTGTTCGCCCTGCAACGGCAGTCGTTCGACGAGCTTTATTCCGCCGCCTTCCTGCGCGACATTGAAGAGAACACCGATTTGGAGCTGGAACGGTTTTTCCATGAGTTGAACGAAGAAAAATACGCCTTTATGCGCGGTTTCTTCCATACCCTGCAACAACGCCGCCTGATTCAGCCCGATTTGCCGGTGGAACTCATCGACCTGTTCATCCGTCAGGCGGATATATTGATGCGCCATTCGCAACTGGCCGCGCTTTATGCCGCTGCGCCGCAAAAGCTGCCGCAGGACGTATTGGGATTGCTGCTGCACGGCTTGGCGGGAGAGGGCGGAAAATAACGCAAGGCCGTCTGAAACCCTGTTTCGGGTTTTCAGACGGCCTTTTTTATGATTGCTGCCGTTTATCAGTACACCAGCGGCAGCGAAACCGTTTTATGGTCGCGGGCGGAGAGGTAGGCGGCGATAATCAGTTCCAGCGATTTCAGGCCTTCGCGCCCGTCGGTAACAGGCTCGGCTTGGCCGCGCAATACGTCGATGACGTTTTTGTAATACAGCGGGTGGCCGAAACCGTATACCGAAGTGGTTTCGTAGTTGGCGGTTTTAATTTGTTCGTCGTAATCGCGTTCGTCGGCGAAGTTCCATTCCTGAATTTCGTTCACCGCCATGCCGCCGATGCGTACCGTGCCGGTTTCGCCCAGAATGGTAATCGAGCCTTCGAGGTTTTTCGGGTAGGTGCACATGGTAACGGCCATCGAACCGAGCGCGCCGTTGCGCCAGCGGATGTTCATCACGCCGGTATCTTCGGCTTCGATGTCGCGGTGGGTGGAAATCATCGCCTGCACGTCTTCGACCGGGCCGATGAGCCATTCCATCAAATCGACGTAGTGGCTGGCCTGGTTCATGAACGCGCCGCCGTCAAACTCCCAAGTGCCGCGCCAACCGTTGCCTTGGTCGTAATACGACTGCGGGCGCGTCCAGAAGACGTTTAAATGCACCATGCAGATTTTGCCGAAGCGTTTTTCCGTTACCGCGCGCTTGAGCAGTTGCAGCGTGGCGTTCAGGCGGTTTTGTTTCACCACGAACAAGCGTTTGCCGGCTTTGTCGGCGGCTTGGACCATGCGTTCGCCGTCGTGCAGGCGGGTGGCCATCGGTTTTTCGGTAACGACGTGAAAACCGGCTTCCAATGCCTGTACTGCCTGCTCGGGGTGCAGGCCGGACGGGGTGGTGATGACGATTACGTCGGCATCGGTTTCGGCCAGCATTTCCGCGTAGCGGGCATAACCTTTTGCACCGGTGCGTTTGACCGCCGCTTCAAGTGCGGCGGGATCGGTGTCGCACACGGCAACGAGTTCGCACTCGTCTTGCAGCGATTCGAACGAACCGAAATGGTTGTTGGAAATGCGACCGCAGCCGACCAGGGCGAATTTGATTTTGCGGTTTGAGATGGTTTCGAACATTTTCAGACGGCCTCTTATGCTTTAACGATGTTGTCGTGTTTGCCCGAATATTTGCCGCGCGTATCGACAATCAGTTTGGCGTGTTGTTTCAGCAGATCGTAATCGAATTTGTCGTGGTCGGTGGTCAGCACCACGCAGTCGTAAGAGGCGATGCTCTCGGCGGTCAGCGGCACGCTTTTCAGGTCGAATTTGTGTTCGCGCATTTTCGGGAACACGGGCACATGCGGGTCGGAATAGGATATTTCCGCACCGAGGTCGCGCAAGAGTTCCATCACTTCCACCGACGGACTTTCGCGCATGTCGTCTACGTTTTTCTTGTAGGCGATGCCCAATACCAACACTTTGCTGCCCTTAATCGAACGTTGGCGGTCGTTTAACGCCAGTGCGGTTTTATTGACCACATATTCGGGCATGGAAGAGTTCACTTCACCGGCAAGCTCGATAAAGCGGGTGTTCACGCCGTATTCGCGCGCTTTCCAAGTCAGGTAGAACGGGTCGATGGGGATGCAGTGGCCGCCCAAGCCCGGGCCGGGATAGTAGGCGACGAAGCCGAACGGTTTGGTGGCGGCGGCGTCGATGACTTCGTGGATGTCGATGTCCATTTTGTCGGCGACGATTTTCATCTCGTTCACCAAGCCGATATTGACCGCGCGGTGGATGTTTTCTAGAAGTTTAGTCAGTTCGGCAGCCTTGGTGGAGCTGACGGGGACGACTTTGTCGATGGCGGGCTGATACAGCGCGAGGCCGACTTCCAAACAGGCCGGTGTGTGGCCGCCGATGACTTTCGGAATGGTGCGGGTTTCAAAATCGGGGTTGCCCGGGTCTTCGCGTTCGGGAGAGTAAACGAGGAATACGTTTTCGCCGACTTTCAAACCGCCTTCTTCCACGCGCGGCAGCAGCTCTTCTTCGGTCGTGCCCGGATAGGTGGTGGATTCCAGCGACAAAACCTGGCCCGCGCGCAGATACGGTTTTACCGCATCGGTGGTGTCGATGACGAAACTCATGTCCGGTTCGCGGTATTTGTTCAGCGGGGTCGGCACGCACAAAATCACGGCTTCCACTTCGCCGATGCGGGAGAAGTCGGTGGTGGCTTCGAAACCGGCGGCGCGGGCGGCGGCGATTTTGTCGGCCGTGATGTGTTCGATATAGGTTTCGCCCTTGTTCAGCTTATCGACCTTTTCGGCGTCGATGTCGAACCCCAGTACCTTAAAGCCGGTTTCGGCGTAGCGCAGCATCAGCGGCAGGCCGACGTAGCCCAGGCCGACGATGCCGATTGTGGCGGTTTTGTCACGGAATTTGCCGATGGCGGATTGTTTGATTTCGGATGCTTGCATAGCGGATGCCTTTTTACTTCTTGAAAGCCGTTTTCAGACGGCCCGTCAAACGGTTGAGGCCGTCTGAAAAGCGCGCCCGGCCCGTTTCAGACGGCCTCGGTAAGGGATAAAACGGAAACGGCGGATTGTACTCCATTTTGTTTTCAGACGGCCTCAATCGGGGGAGGCCGTCTGAAAAAACGGTTTATGCCGTGGCTTCTGCCAATACGGCTTCGATGTGTTCTTTGCAGAACGCGATTTCGCCGTCGGTCAGCGTCGGATGCACCAAGAACATCAGGCTGGTGTTGCCCAGTTCGACGGCGTTTTTCAGCCGCTCTTTCGGCCGCCACGGCGTGTTGTCGAAGGCTTTTTCCAAATAGACTTCGGAACAGCTGCCTTGATAGCAGGGGACTTTGCGCGCGTTCAGTTCGCCTACGATGCGGTCGCGCGTCCAGCCTTCTTTGAGGTGTTCGGGTTTGACGAAGGCGTAGAACTTGTATTGCGCGTGTTCGATGTAGTCGGCGACTTCAATCAGGCGGATGCCGGCGAACTTGCCCAAACTTTCTGCCAGCTTGGCGGCGTGCGCTTGGCGGCGCGCCGTCCATTCGGGCATGCGTTTGAGCTGGATGCGACCGATGACTGCCTGCATTTCCATCATGCGCCAGTTGGTGCCGAAACTTTCGTGCAGCCAGCGGAAGCCGGGGGCGTGTTCGCGGTGGTACACGGCGTCATAGCTTTTGCCGTGGTCTTTGTACGACCACATTTTGCTCCACAGCTCTTTGTCGTTGGTGGTGACCATGCCGCCTTCGCCGCCGGTGGTCATGATTTTGTCTTGGCAGAACGACCATGCGCCGACGTGTCCGATGGAGCCGACGGATTTGCCTTTGTATTTCGCGCCGTGCGCTTGGGCGCAGTCTTCGATAACCCACAAATCATGTTCTTTTGCCAAGTCCATGATGCCGTCCATTTCGGCAGGCATACCGGCGAGGTGGACAACGATGATGGCTTTGGTATTCGGCGTCAGCGCGGCTTTGATGGTTTCCGCGCTGATGTTTTGGCTGTTCAAATCCACGTCGGCAAACACGGGGTTCGCGCCGGCGGTAACAATGCAAGAAGCGGAGGCGAGGAAGGTGCGCGAGGTAACGATGACGTCGTCGCCTGCGCCGATGCCCATTGCTTTAAGCGCGACATCGAGTGCCAGCGTGCCGTTGGAAAGGGCGACGGCGTATTGCGTGCCTGCGAAGGCGGCGAATTCTTTTTCAAATTCGCGGCATTCGCTGCCCGTCCAATAGTTGACTTTGTTGGACAGCAGGACTTTGGAAACGGCATCGGCTTCTTCTTGGGTGAAGCTCGGCCACGGGGAGAGGGCGGTGTTAAGCATGACGGGGTCTTAACCGGAAAACGAAACGGAGGATTGTAGCTTTTCAGACGGCCTGTTTGAATACGGCGGCGGATTTATTTTTGCCCGTCCGCTTGTTCGGACTTAGCCGCCAAAGTATTTTCAGACGGCCTGATTAAGGGTTTGGCCGGATTGCCGACGACGGTCAGGCCGTCTGAAACATCGGATACCACCGCCGCGCCCGCGCCGACAATGACGTTGGCACCGATTTTGACTTGCTGGCGGGTACACGCGCCTATGCCTATCCAAGAACCGCCGCCGATTTGCGTGCCGCCCGCCAGGTGCGCGCCGGGACTAATGTGGACGAAGCCGCCCAGAATGCAGTCGTGGTCTATTGTGGCGGCGGTGTTGACGATTGCGCCGTCGCCGATGCGGCAGCACGGCTGGATGACGGCTTGTGCGAAGACCACGCTGCCTGCGCCGATTTCGACATCGGGCGCGATGACGGCAGTCGGATGAATGATAACGGGCAGGGAAAAGCCCAGCGCGGCAAAACGGCGGCAGAGGCGTTCGCGGACGGCGTTGCCGCCGACGGCCACGGCCAAATCGTATTCGGCGGGTAAAACGCTCATGCCCGCCAGCTCTGTGCAGCCGATGACGGGCAGGCCGAGTATTTCTCCTTCCGCTTCGTCATCGAGAAAGACGATTTCCGTCCAGCGGGCGGCGGCCAGTGCGGTGGCGGCAACGACTTTGCCGTGGCCGCCCGCACCGATGATGGCGAGTTTTTTATGTGTTTTCTGCATGGGTGTTTCCAAGATTGGAGGCGGCAGGCCGTCTGAAAGTGCGGTTTCGGCAGGGCGGAAACGGGTTTCGGACGGCCGGTTTTATGCGTCGTCGTTGCCGGTGAATTTGGCGGCGGTAGCTTCGCCTTCGCTGTTGATGCCGCTGCGGTCTAAGACTTTTTTAACCGTTAAAAAGAGGATTTTTATGTCTAGAAGCAGGGAGCGGTTTTCGACATACCATACGTCGAGGCGGAATTTTTCCGGCCACGAGATGGCATTGCGGCCGTTTACCTGCGCCCAGCCGGTGATGCCGGGGCGCACAAGGTGGCGGCGGCGTTGTTCGGCGTTGTAAAGCGGCAGGTATTCCATCAGCAGAGGGCGGGGGCCGACGAGGCTCATGTCGCCCTTCAATACGTTCCACAGTTCGGGCAGTTCATCCAGGCTGGCGGCGCGCAGTTTGTGTCCGAAGGGTGTGAGGCGTTCGGCATCGGGCAGGGGGCGGCCGTTTTCGTCTTCCGCGTCGCGCATGGTGCGGAATTTGTACATCACGAAGGGGATGCCGCCGCGTCCGGGACGGACTTGGCGGAACAGGACGGGCGTGCCGAGTTTGCGCCGTATCTGCCAGGCGAGCAGCAGCAGGACGGGCGACAGCAGGACGAGTGCGGCGGCGGCGATGATGATGTCGAGCAGGCGTTTGACGAGGTCGGTCATGGTTTTCAGACGGCCTTTATTTGGCTTTCGCAGGGTTGCCGTTCAGTGCTTCCATGCACAGTTGATATTCGGCCTTGCCCGCATCGCGTGCGAAGATTTCATAGTCGGATTTCGGGACTGCGTTTAAAGCTGATTGCGGCAAACGGTATATTCCGCGGGCGACGCGGGCGATTTGCCGTTCGACGAAGGCGCGGGTGGCGTCGTTTTGGGCAACCACCATGTAGCGTTCGGTCATTTTTTCCATTGCCTGCCCGATGTCCGTACCGGCCAGCCTTTCGCCCATGGCGGTTTGCGCCATCAGGCCGGTGAGGATGCATCTGTCTTGGACGGAGGCTTCCCGAGGCTCTGCGGATGCGGCGGAAAAAGCGGCGGCAAAAAGTATGGCGGCGGCGTATTTTGATGTGTTCATTGGTATTCCTCGGTTTGACAAAAGGCCGCCTGAAGCTTTTTCAGACGGCCTTCATCGCTTATTCGGCCATGTTTTTCATGCAGACTTCCATTTCGGCCCTGCCGGCTTCCATGGCCAGTTCCTCGTATTCTGCCGGTTTTACTTTTAAGCCGGCTTGTTTGGCTTCTTTCAGGATGACTTCGGTTTTTTTCAGTGCATATTGGATTTGTTCCCTCATGACTCCGGACAGGTTTTTATCTTCTGCAAAGGGTTTGAGGTATTTGGCTTCCAGTTTTTTTTGTACGGCCGGGCGTTTTTCGCCTTTCAGGCCGGACAGCATGGAGTCGTATGCCATGTTGGCGGCTGCGTTGCAGAAGGCTTCGATGCCTTTCTGTTTGTCTTCTTCAGACGGTGCGGCAAAGGTGGCGGAGGCGGCCAGCAGCAGGACGGCGGTGAGGGTGGCTTTGGTATTCATGTTTTTCCTTTTCGGTCGGTATCGTGTTTACGGGGGTAGGCGGGTTGCCTCGCATTGCAGGCCGTCTGAAGGGTGGGATTTTCGGTTTCAGACGGCCTGATTGGCGGATTCTATCAGTTTGACATTGCGGCTTCCATGCATAGTTGGAATTCGCCTTTGCCGACTTCTTCGGCAATGTATTTGTAATCCGATTTTTCCAGGTTCGGGTTCAGCTTGGATTGGTAGATTGAGCCGGTCAGGCGTGTGACGGTTTCTTGAACCATTTCGCGGGCTTTGACGTGTTTGGCCGCAGGCATGAAGCGTTTCAGCAGTCTTTTTTCGGCTTGTTCGCGTTTTTCGCCGTTCAGTCTGGCCAATACGGCATCATGGGCGATGGTGGCGGAAAGTTTGCAGAAGGTGGTTGCCGCTTCGGAGGCTTGTGTTGTTTCGGCGGCGAAGGCGGGAGCGGTTAAAACGGCGGCCAAAACGATGGCGGCGGTGCGGGTTTTCATGGGAAGTCCTTTTGGGGTTTGTTATGCCGTGTGGACGGCGGGAAGCGCGGTAATTTACACGAAGCCTTCTATCATGGCAATGATGCGGCGGTAGGCGGTGTCGCGGTCGAAGCGGCGGGCGATTTCGTCGCGTTGCACGGGGGCTTGGCGGTTGTGCGTCAGGCGGCGGTAGGCGGCGGCGAAGTCCGCGCCGTTGCCCGAGCGGTAGTGTTCGTGCGGCAGCAGGTTCAGCAGCCGGTGTACTTCGGGGTTTTGCTGGCTGTTGAGGATGGGTTTTTGCAGTGCCATGTAGTCGGACAGTTTGTTGGTGACGGACTGCATGGCGTAGCTGTGGATGGGGTTTACCGCGATGTCGCAGCCTTTGGCCAGGGACATCATTTCACGGTAGGGCAGGTAGCCGTGGAAGATGATGCCGCCGTCTGAAAATTTTTGTTGCAGACGGGCGAGGTCGGGGCCGCCGCCGCAGATGTGCAGTTCTACCGCTTCGCCCGCCGCTTCGAGCAGGCGCACGCCTTGGCAGACGGTTTCGACGTCGTAGCTGTGGCTGAGGGTGCCGAGGTAGAACAGGCGGGTTTTGCGTTCGGCGAAGCGGTGCGGCGGGATGGCGGCGATTTCGCCGAAGTCGGCACCGATGTAGACGGTTTCTGCGGGTACGTCGGGATTGGCGGCGCGGGCGCGGGCAAGGTAGCTGTCGGAGACGGCGATCAGGCCGTCAGCGCAGGCGTAGGCGCGGTCGGCGCGACGGGCGAAGGGCAGGCGGCGCGGCGGGAGTTTTTTGATGAAGGGCAAAACGGCGGAGAAGGATTCGGGCCATACGTCTTGCACGTCGGTAATCAGTTTGAAGCCCAGCCGTGCTTTGTGTCGCCCCAGCAGGATGTTGCTGCCCATCAGCGGGTAGGCGGAATAGACGACATCCTGCGAATACGGCGGGCAGTTTTGCAGCCAGCGTTCGAGATTTTTGACGAAGGTGCGGTGGCTTTTCAGGCGGGTGGGGGAAACGTTTTTGCGGTAGCCGTCTTCAGCCAGCAGCATGACTTTCAGACGGCCTTCCGATGCGGCGGCCGCGTCCTCGGGGCGGCGGAAGGTTTTGTCGTGGTGGCGGAAATTGCTGGTAATCAGCAAAACGTCGTGCCGTTCGGCCAGCCGTTCGGCCAGATAGCGGAAACGGTTGAAGTAGGGTTCGTTCGGCAGCGAGCAGAAAGGGGCGGCGATGGTGATGTTCATGGTGCGGGAGGCCGTCTGAAAAAGGGGGCTATTGTAAGGGCGGCGGTTTTATCCGCAAAGTGTGTGCGGGAGGCCGTCTGAAAAACAGTTTGCCGCCATGTGGCGGGCGGCGGTCGGGCGGGGCGGTTTCAGGATGGTTTTCTGCCGCCGGTGCGGGTTTTGTATGTCGGGTTTGCCGAGCGTGTGCGCTTCGGCAAGCCGCGGCCGCAGGCTTGGTTTTCCGTCGGGCGCGGTTTTGCGGATGAGGCCGTCTGAAAGCGTGGTTTGGTTGGATGAAACGGTTTTTTCAGACGGCCTTACAGTGCGTAGGCGGCCATGGTCGTGCGGTAGATTTCGTCGTCCGAACACAGGCGGGTAACGCGTTCGTGCAGGGCGTTGCCGAAGGTTTGACGCAGTTCGGGCGATCGGACGAGTTGTTCCAGTGCGTCGGCCAGCGCGGTTTGGTCGTGCAGCGGGGTGCAGAAACCGGTTTTGCCGTTTTCCACCATTTCGGCAATGCCTGCCGCGTCGTAGCTGGCGACGGCGGTGCGGTACAGCCCGGCTTCCAAAATATTGTTGCCCACGCCCGCGCCGTGGTCGCCCGCGCAGTCCAAGGTGTTCACCAGAATATCGGTGTCGGCGAAATAGGCGTTCAAATCCCGCACCGCGCCGAGGAAGGAAACTTTGTCGGCAATGCCCAGCCGTCCGGCCTGCGCTTCTAGGGCGGGGCGTTCTTCGCCCGTGCCCGCGATGTGCAGTCGGACGGGCAGGCCGCGTTGCAGCAGGGTGTGGAAAACGTCTATCGTCAGGTGGACGGCGCGTACTTTGTCCAAGCGCGACAATGTGCCGAGCATAACGAAACCGCGCGGCGTTTTGGCGGAAACGGCGGGGGCGGGCGGCAGGGCGTTGTAGGTGTAGGCGGTGCGTCCGGCGGGAAAGCCGTGGCGGATGAGTTTCTGCTGTTCGTGGCGGCAGTTGGCGATGATGTATACGCCGAGCTTGGCAAACAGGCGGGCGATTTTGGGATAGGTTTCGGGGTTCAGGCCGCGCGCGTGGTAGAAAACCTTGCTGCGCGGCGAGCAGGTTTTGGCCGCTATCGCGCAGGCGGGGACGATGCGCGCCATTTGGCAGTGGACGATGTCGGGGCGTTCGCGGCGCAGCAGGCGGGCGAAGGACAGGGCGGCGCGCAGGTAGCCGGTGCGGCCGCCGCCGTAAAAGTCAATGTTTTGCCAACGCATGCCCGCGGCTTGTGCGTCGGAGACCAACGGACCGTCGGATGCGGCCAGCAATACGTCGTGTCCGTGCCGTGCCAGCAGGCTGCCGAGGCGCAGGCTGGCGGTTTCGGTGCCGCCCAGCCCGCCCATGGAGGTGGCCAGTATGATTTTCATGGGTGTTCCGTGTGTTTGAAGGCCGTCTGAAAGAAAGGTTTGCGGTTATAGCAGGCCGTTTGTCCGACGGCAATCGGTATTTGCGATTCTGTCCGGCGGCTGATGCGGAAAGGCCGTCTGAAAATGCGGGTGGTGCTTTTCAGACGGCCTCGGACGGTGTGCGTGCGTCAGGGGCGGTTGCGGACGGCGTCAGCCAGCAGGGCGAGCATTTCTTCGGTGGTGTCCCAGCCGATGCAGGCGTCGGTGATGCTTTGGCCGTAGGTTTCGGGTTTGTCCTGACGGCCTTCGACGAGGTGGCTTTCCACCATCACGCCCATGATGTTTTGTTCGCCGTTGCGGATTTGCGCCGCCACGTCCTGAGCAACTTCCATTTGGCGGGTGTAGTCTTTGCGGCTGTTGGCGTGGCTGCAGTCTACCATCAGGCGGGGGCTGACTCCGGCTTTGGTCAGTTGGGAAACGGCGTCTCGGACGTGTTCCGCGCTGTAGTTCGGCTCTTTGCCGCCGCGCAGGATGACGTGGCAGTCGGGGTTGCCCGCGGTGTGGACGATGGCGGAGTGTCCGGCTTTGGTAACGGAGAGGAAGTGGTGCGGGTGGGAGGCCGCGCCGATGGCGTCGATGGCGATTTTGAGGTTGCCGTCGGTGCCGTTTTTGAAGCCGACGGGGCAGGACAGGCCGCTGGCCAGTTCGCGGTGCACCTGGCTTTCGGTGGTGCGCGCGCCGATGGCGCCCCAGGAGATGAGGTCGGCGTAATACTGCGGGGTAATCATGTCGAGGAATTCGGTGGAGGCGGGCATGCCGAGGTTGTTCAAGTCCAACAGCAGGCGGCGGGCTTGGCGCAGGCCGAAGTTGATGTCGAAGGTGCCGTCCAGATAGGGGTCGTTGATGAGGCCTTTCCAGCCGACGGTGGTACGCGGTTTTTCAAAATAAACGCGCATGACGATGAGCAGCTCTTTTTCGTATTTTTGACGCAGGGGCAGCAGACGGCGGGCGTATTCGAGGGCGGCTTTGGGGTCGTGGATGGAGCAGGGGCCGATAACGGCGAGCAGGCGGTTGTCGCGGCCGTGGATAAGGTCGGCGATTTGGTTGCGGGTGCTTTCGACGAGTTCGGCCGCCTTGTCGTCCAGCGGCAGTTCGTAGAGGTGGGCGATGGGGGGCAGCAGTTCGTCTATGCCGTTGATGCGGATGTCGTCGGTTTTGTTCATGCGGTTCATGGCTGTGTCCGTTGTCGCGTTGTTTTTGTCAGGCGGGAAGGATAGCCGCCCCGGCAGGGGCTTGGCAAGATGGAGTTTGCGGGTTTGTGTTATTAAATTGCTTAATTTTCCGTTTTCGGCGTTGTTTGTTATTTGATGCGCCGTTTTGTGTGGTTTTATGGCATTTTGTGTTCTTGGTTGTAGTGCGGAGGCCGTCTGAAAAGCTGCTCGGCTTCGCGGAAACGCTGTTTCCGACCAAAATGGGGTTTCCTATTTACATGTGTAGAAACGGGGCTTTCAGACGGCCTGTCGGTATCCTGCTCAGGGGCGGTATTGCGGGGAGACGCCGTTGGGCAGGAGCTGCCAGACGTAGCCTGTGTGTTTCATTTTGCCGGCGACGCGTCCGGCTTCGTCGCCGTAGCCCCAGAAGTAGTCCACGCGCACCGCGCCTTTGATGGCGCTGCCGGTATCCTGCGCCATAATCAGGCGGTTGAGGCCGTGGCGGGTTTCGGGGTGAGTGGTGGCGACGAAGAGGGGTGCGCCGAGCGTGATGTGGTGGCGGTCTACCGCGCCCGCGTATTCGCCCGTCAGGGGGGTGCCGAGCGCGCCGATGGGGCCGTCGCTGTTGTCGTCGAGGGTGCGGAAGAAGACATAGCTGGGGTTCTGCCCCAATACTTCGGCCAGTTTTTGCGGGTTTTGCTGCATATAGGCTTTGATGCCTTGCATGGTGGTCTGAGCCAGCGGGAGGTAGCCGCGGTCGGCCATGTAGCGGCCGATGGAGACATAGGGGTATTCGTTTTTATCTGCAAACCCGAGGCGGATGTATTTGCCGGACGGGGTTTTCAGACGGCCGGAACCTTGTATTTGGAGGAAGAAGAGTTCGACGGGGTCGTCGGCATAGCCGAGTATCGGTGCTTTGCCGTTCAGCGCGCCGCCGTTGATTTCGTTGCGGGTGTGGTAGGGGACGAAGCTGCCGCCGACAAAGCGGCCTTTGAGGGCTTTAGTGCGCTCGGTGATGGGGAAGGCGGCGAGGTTGGCGGTGTGGGTGCCGTCGGCGGCGATGCGGCCGGTGTTCTGTCCGGTTTGGCGCACGCGGACGGTGGCTTTGCTGCCGCGCAGGTTGGCGGGCAGGTCTACCGAGACGAAGTCGTAGGGGATGCCGTAAACGGGGAAGCGGGCGCGGGCGGAGGCTTGCGTGTCGCCGTGGAGGACGGGTTCGTAATAGCCGGTTACCGTGCCGCCGAGTTGGCCGTTTTCGCTGACCTGCCAGGGGGTGAAGTATTGTTCGAAGAAGCTGCGGGCGGCGTGGTTGTTGCGTTGGGTTTGCGCGGCCTGCGTGCAGACGGCCTGCCAGCCGGGTTGGTTTTGCAGTTTTTCGCAGCCTTTGAGGAAGGATTCGAGGCTTTTGGCGAAGTGCTGGTGGGACCATTGCGGCAGTGCGGCGTAATCGACGGCGGTGTAGGACGCGCTGCTGCCCGCCGGGCGGACGGTCGTACCAGCGGCGGCGCGCTGTCCTGCGGGCTGCGGGGTGCGGTAGGTATTGGCCGGTTGAAGGGTGGTGCCGGAGGGTGTCAAGGCGGGGCGGGGTTTTTTGACTGTACAGGCGGCCAGTGCGGCGGCAGACAGCAGGATGCAGAGGCGTAAAACTTTTTGATTCATGAATGATGATGCCAAGAGGCCGTCTGAAAGCGGAAACTTCCTTTCAGACGGCCTGAAATACGGAGGAATTGCAAACGCGGGCACTATATCACAGTCCGGGCATCCGTGTGCCGGGGCGGGACGGGCGGGCGTTAAAACAGCTTGGCGACTTCGGCGGCGATGTCGTCGGCACGCATGAAGGTTTCGCCGATGAGGAAGGTGTGCACGCCGTGTTTCCGCATCGATTCGACGTCGGCTTTGTTGCGGATGCCGCTTTCGGCCACGACGATGCTGCCGTCCAAACGGGGCAGCAGGCGCAGGGTTTGGTCGAGGCTGACTTCAAACGTGCGCAGGTTACGGTTGTTGACGCCGCGCAAAGGGGTGGTGAGGCGGGCGCATTTTTCCAATTCGCTTTCGTCGTGCAGTTCCAGCAATACGTCCATGCCTAATTGGTGCGCGGTTTGTTCGAAATGTTCGAGTTGTCCCGCTTCCAGTGCGGCGGCAATCAGCAGCACGGCATCCGCACCCCAGGCGCGCGCCTGGTAAATCTGATATTCGTCGATGATGAAGTCTTTACGCAATACGGGCAGCGAACAGGCGGCTTTGGCCTGTTTCAGGTATTCGGGCGCGCCTTGGAAGTATGGTTCGTCGGTCAATACCGACAGGCAGGCCGCGCCGCCGCGTTGGTAGTCGGCGGCATGGGCGGCGGGGTCGAAATCGGGGCGTATCAGTCCTTTGGACGGGCTGGCCTTTTTGATTTCGGCAATCACGGCGGGAAGCCCTGCGGCGTGTTTGGCGCGGATGACGGCGATAAAGCCGCGCGGTGCTTCGGCCTGTTCGGCTTGGCGGCGGAGTGTTTCCAATGGGACGGCGGCCTTGGCGGCGGTGACTTCTTCGGCTTTGGTGGCAAGGATTTTTTGCAGGATGTCGGTCATGGTGTCTGCCTGAATGCGAGTTTGAACGGGATAGGCGGCGGATTATAGCAGGCCGTCTGAAAGGATTAGGGTCTGTCGATAATTACTTTTCCATGCGGGTTTTTGACCTAAGAGAGGCAAATTCGAGGCGGAAACCGCAGTCGGGCCGGATATTTTGTGAGAATTTTTAGCACGGAAAATGTCGCTTTGAGTGAAAGTGGGCGGAAAACGGCAGTTGCCGAAGACGCTAGGCACCGTCTGTTTTATCGAGGTAAACGAAGGTTTCGCCGAGGAAGTCCGCCAATACGGAAACGTGTGACTGTTCCGGATGGCGGACGGCGGTCAGTAGGCGGACTTCGCCGTGCGCTTTTTCCAGTTCGAGCAGCCGTGAAACGGCCTGCTTCGTTTCTGCACCGTTCAGTTCTTCATAGTAGCGGGAGGCGAAGGCGGCGAAGTTTTCCTCCGGATTTTCATGATAGAAACGGCGCAGGGCGGTGCCGGGGGCGATGTCTTTCAGCCATTCGACGGCGGCGAATGTTTCTTTGGTGATGCCGCGCGGGTAGAGGCGGTCGATGAAGACGGCGCAAAGGCCGGATTCGGGATGGAAGGCATAGATGCGTTGGACGGTAAACACAGGCGTATCCTCGGTTTGGCAGCCGCAGGCCGTCTGAAGGGCGGGGATGTTTCAGACGGCCTGCGGTTGCAATGTAAAGTTTTCTCAATTTCTTTGCGGTATATTACAATCGCGCCTTTTCCGCCGTATGTCCGCCGCATGGGCGACGGCCGGTTCTACTTAGGAGTTCGGAATTTATGATTGAGACGATACATGAATGGGTCAATAAGATTAACGGCGAATTGGGCGTTTATCTGATTTTCCTGCTGTTGGGTACGGGGCTGTTTTTTACTTTGGCTACCGGCTTTGTCCAAATCCGCCTGTTCGGCCGCAGCATCCGCGAGATGCTGGGCGGACGCAAGGCGGTCGATGATCCGCACGGCATCACGCCGTTTCAGGCTTTTGTTACCGGATTGGCCAGCCGCGTGGGCGTGGGCAATATCGCCGGTGTGGCCATCGCCATTCATTTGGGCGGGCCGGGTGCGGTGTTTTGGATGTGGGTAACTGCCGTCATCGGTATGAGCTCGGCCTTTGCCGAGTCATCTCTGGCGCAGCTTTTCAAAGTCCGCGACCACAAAAGCGGCCACTTCCGCGGCGGCCCTGCTTATTACATCCGTCAGGGCTTAGGGCAGAACTGGATGGCGGTGCTGTTTTCCGTCAGCCTGATTTTCTGCTTCGGTTTGGTTTATAACGCCGTGCAGTCCAATACCATCGCGGTGGCGGCCAAAGGGTCGTGGAGCTGGGATAGAGATGCGGTCGGCGTTGCCTTGGTCATCCTTTCCGCGCCGATTATTTTCGGCGGCATCCGCCGCGTGTCGCGCATTGCCGAAGGGCTGGTACCGATTATGGCGGTTTTGTACCTGCTGATGGCGTTGTATGTCATGGCGATGAATATCAGTGCCGTGCCGGCCGTGTTCGGCCAGATTTTCGGCAATGCCTTCCGTTTTGACGCGGCCGGAGGCGGCCTGCTCGGCGGCCTGATTTCGCAAACCATGCTCAACGGCATCAAGCGCGGTCTGTATTCCAACGAGGCCGGACAGGGTTCCGCTCCGAACGCCGCCGCCGCAGCCGATGTGAAGCACCCGGTGTCGCAGGGCATGATTCAGATGCTGGGCGTGTTCGTCGATACCATCATCGTTTGTTCCTGCACCGCGTTTATCGTGCTTGCTTCAGGTGCGCCTTATGAAACCTTGAGCGGCGTGGAACTGACGCAGACCGCGATTGTCAGCCAGGTTGGCAACTGGGGTGCGGATTTCCTGACCGCCATCCTGTTCATGTTCGCCTTCTCCACCATCATCGGCAACTACGCCTATGCGGAATCGAACATGCAGTTCATCAACAACCATTG
The DNA here is from genome assembly GCF_051962715.1 of Neisseria sp. P0008.S010. Taxonomy (NCBI): domain Bacteria; kingdom Pseudomonadati; phylum Pseudomonadota; class Betaproteobacteria; order Neisseriales; family Neisseriaceae; genus Neisseria; species Neisseria sp. P0008.S010. The sequence goes on along the minus strand of NZ_JBQCVA010000012.1, from coordinate 21,139 downwards.
GCTGACGATTGCCATCTTCCGTATGGCCGTGTTGGGCATGGTGTATTTCGGCGCGGTGGCCGAAGTGCCGCTGGTGTGGGATATGGCGGACTTGACCATGACCACGATGGCGTTAATCAACTTGGTTGCCATCCTGCTGCTGTCGCCGCTGGTGTTCCTGTTGCTGAAAGATTATTCGGCCAAACTCAGAATGGGCAAAGACCCGGAATTCAAGCTGTCCGAACATCCGAGCCTGAAGCGGAAAATTAAATCGGATATTTGGTAATCCGCAGTTGAAGGAAACGGAAAGGCCGTCTGAAACCGTATTTCGGGTTTTCAGACGGCCTTTGGTTATTTGAAGCGTTTGTATTTGTCGCTCAGGTATATCGGCAGTATCCACAGCAGGCAGCCGTACATCACCAACATGCTGACGGTAAAGAAAACGTGCTGCCGGTGCGTCATCGGCAGCAGCGGGCAGCGGCTTCCTTCGCAGCCATTCGCGCACATCGGGCGGCTTCCTATAAAACGGCAGGCCGTCTGAAAAACGGAAAAGTTTTGGGGCTGACGTAGATTAGCAGTTATGCTGGGCTACAAAAATGCAGATAACCAATTGTAAATTAAGCAAGAGAGTTCAAAAGAAACTACTTGAATTTTTTGTACTCCAAGTTACCGCCCGTTCCGCTGCCGATATTTTGGGCATTCAGCCCAACTCCGCCATTCTGTTCTACCGCAAAATCCGTATGGTTATCAGCCATCATTTGGCCTTGGCTGCCGATGAGGTTTTTGAGGGCCCTGTCGAGCTGAACGAAAGCTATTTCGGCGGACGGCGTAAAGGCAGACGTGGTCGCGGTGCGGCAGGAAAAGTGGTTGTCTTCGGCATTCTGAAACGCAACGGACGGGTCTATACCGTGGTCGTAGATAATGCCAAGTCTGATACTTTGATGACTGTTATCAAACAGAAAATCATGCCGGACAGCATTGTTTACACGGATAGCCTGAGCAGCTACGACAAGTTGGACGTGAGCGGTTTCATCCATTACCGTATCAACCATTCCAAGGAATTTGCCGACCGTCAGAACCACATTAACGGCATTGAGAATTTTTGGAATCAGGCAAAACGCGTCTTGCGAAAATACAACGGAATCGATCGCAAATCTTTCCCGCTGTTCTTGAAAGAATGCGAATTTCGGTTTAACTTCGGCACACCGTCTCAACAGCTTAAAATCTTGCGGGTTTGGTGTGGAATTTAGGGCTAATCTACGTCAGCCCCAAAGTTTTTTCAGACGGCCTGCAAGCCTTTACAGCGTGGTATCCAATGCGGATGAAATATCCGCCCAAATATCTTCCACGTCTTCAATACCGATGGAGAAACGCAGCAGGCCGACCTTGATGCCGAGCTGCATCTTCACGTCATGCGGTACGCCGCTGTGCGACTGGCTGTAACAGTGGTTCACCAAACTTTCCACGCCGCCCAGGCTGGAAGCCATCGTAACCAGCTTCATGTTTTTAATTACGCTGTTTGCGGCTTCGCGGCTGTCGTTTTTCAGATACAGTGTGACCACGCCGCCGCAGCCTTTGGCCATCTGCCGTTGCGCCAGCGCGTGATGTTCGTGCGACGGCAGGCCGGGGTAGAACACTTTTTCCACGGCGGGGTGGTTTTCCAGGCGGCGGGCGATTTCCAGCGCGTTTTCGCAGTGCCGCCGCATCCGCAGGGCAAGGGTTTTAATTCCGCGCAACACCAGCGCGCAATCCATGGGGCCGGCCACGCCGCCGGTATTCACCATCATGTTTTGCATGGGTTTGGCCAGCTTCTCGTCCTTCACGACGACCACGCCCATCAAAACGTCCGAGTGGCCGCACAAATATTTGGTGGCCGAATGGAAAACGATGTCGCAGCCCATGTCCAGCGGCTGTTGCAGATAGGGCGTGGCAAAAGTATTGTCTATGCCGGCCAGTGCGCCTGCCGCTTTGGCTTTGGCCGCCAGCGCGGCGATGTCCACCAGCCGCAAAAGCGGGTTGGACGGCGTTTCCAGCCAAACGAGCTTCACGTTTTGATTTTCCGCCAACGCGCGGTCGAGGTTGGCGGGGTCGGTCAAATCGGCAAACACGACGTTCACCCCCCAAGGCGCGTAAACTTCGGTCAGCAAATCATAGCTGCCGCCGTAGATGTCGCAGACGGCGACGACGGTGTCGCCCGGCCGCAAAAAAGTGCGGAACACGCAGTCTATGCCTGCCATGCCGCTGCCGAAGGCAAAGCCCGCCGCGCCGTGTTCCAGCGCGGCCACCGTGTCTTCCAGCACCTTGCGCGTCGGATTGCTCAAACGGGCGTAGCGGAAGGGAATCTGTTCGCCGATTTCCTTCATGGCGAACATCGAATTCTGATAAATCGGCGGCATGATGGCGCGGTTGTGTTCGTCGGGGTTGTAGGCGGTGTGGATGGCTTGGGTGTCGAAACGGTATTTCATCTCTGTCTTCCGATGGTTTGACGGGAAGCGGGATTGTAGGCCGTCTGAAAAACGGCGGCAACACGCCAAAGCCGTCCGAAAGCGGTTTTCAGACGACCTCAAACGGCTATCAAACAATAGACATTCCCAATCCGCATTGCCGCCACGCGGCTGCGGATATATACTCGCGCATTTCTCAAACACGCACGCCCTTTAAGGAATAACAACGCATGAACGCCATCGCCGATGTGCAGAGCAGTAAAGATTTACGCAACATGCCGATTAACCAAGTCGGCATCAAAGACCTCCGCTTCCCCCTGCAAATCACCACCGCTTCCGGCACCCAGTCTACCGTCGCCCGGCTCACCATGACCGTCCGCCTGCCCGCAGAACAAAAAGGCACGCACATGTCGCGCTTCGTCGCCCTGATGGAAGACCGCCGCCGCGAACTCGATTACGGCGAACTGAAAGACCTCACCCAGCGCATGTTGGAGCTGCTGGATTCCGACGCGGGCAAAATCAGTATCGCGTTTCCGTTTTTCCGCCAGAAAACCGCACCCGTGTCGGGCATCCGCTCGCTGTTGGATTACGACGTTACCCTCTGCGGCGAAGTGGCCGGCGGCGGATACCGCCACAGCCTCAAAGTGCTGGTACCCGTTACCTCGCTCTGCCCGTGCTCGAAGGAAATTTCGCAATACGGCGCGCACAACCAGCGTTCGCACGTTACCGTATCGCTGGTGTGCCGCGAAAACGTATCGGTGGAAGAGGTTATCGACATTGTCGAAAACCAAGCCTCCTGCCAACTTTACGGCCTCTTGAAACGTCCCGACGAAAAATACGTAACCGAACGCGCCTATGAAAACCCGAAATTCGTCGAAGACATGGTGCGCGACGTGGCCGTCGCCCTGCGCGGCGACGACAGGATAGAATCCTTTACGGTGGAAAGCGAAAATTTCGAAAGCATCCACAACCACTCGGCTTACGCCTATATCGCCTATCCTTGAGGTTTCCCGACAGAGAGGCCGTCTGAAAGCATGTTTCAGACGGTCTGCTGATGTAAACAAAAGGCTGCCCGATTTTCCAGGCAGCCTTGTCTATATTTGACCGAGTATTTTTCAGGCATATTTCTCCAAATGCGCCAGCAAATCGGCTGCCGCCTGTTCGGCCTGTCCCACCATTTCGCCATGATTCGCCTGTCTTTCCTCTTCGGTAAAAAATTCCAGTGCATGGAATGTGAAGGGCGGCAGGTATTCCGCACCGACATAGCGGGCGATGTTTTCAAACGGAATCAGCGTTTCGGTAAGTGTATGGCCGACTTTTCCAGTGTAGGAGTAATCAGTTTCGGGTGTGCCGTGCGATACGGCCAAACCTATTTTGCGGCCTTTGAAGGCGGTAGCGGATGAGCCGAATGCCCAACCATGCGTGAATACGGAATCGAACCATTGTTTCAGCAGCGGTGGACTGGAAAACCAGTACACGGGAAACTGAAAAATTACACTGCCGTGCGCTTCAATCAGAGCCTGCTCGGCGGCAACGTCGATGTTGCCGTCGGGATAGGTGGCATAGAGGTCATGCACGGTATAGCGGTCGGAGTGGGTGGCAAAGGCCTCGATCCAAGTGCGGTTGGCCATAGATTGGGAGAGATTAGGGTGGGCGACGATGATTAGTATTTTTTTCATATTGGCAACTTTAAATCTAAATATTTAATTTCTTAAATATGTTTGTCGAAAAAGAACTGGCTAAAAATTACTATTTAAATAAGAGGAAAATTCAGCCATGCTCTCGGGTTGATAGAAGCAGTAAGTCCATTTTCCGGCACGTTCGGTTCGGATGAGTCCTGCATCTTTCAATACAGTAAGATAGGTAGAAACCACAGGTTGAGTCAACCCAATTTTTTCTACGATGGCATTGACGCATACACCACCGACCATGCTGGTTTAACCTAGGCCAGAGAGTCGTTCGGGAGCAAAATATCGCTGGGATTTTTTAACCACAGAAGGATTTGCAGGCAGTGTTCGTTGGAAAGTGCTTTGAAAATGGTAGTTACGCTCATGGGTTAGGATTATACATATGTATTTAGATTTTTAAATAAATTAAGAAGGTTGTGCGGTATCGAACGCATTGCCTGTTTTAAAGTTTATGGCTGATATTGTTGAGATTCTTTAAATACGAAGTAGGATGCTTATGTTAGGGCCGTCTGAAATGTTTTCAGACGGCCTTTTATATGCGTGGGGATTATTTTTTCAACGAATCGCGGATTTCGCGCAGCAGCAATACTTCTTCGCTTGGTTCGGCCGGTGCTTCTTCTGCCGGGGCTTCCTGTTTTTTCAAAGTATTCAGGGCTTTGACCACCATGAAGATGGCGGAGGCGATGATGAGGAAGCTGATGATGCTGTTGATGAACAGGCCGAGGTTCAGGGTAACCGCGCCGCCCGCTTGTGCGGCAGCCAGTGAGGCATAGCCGTCTGCCGGGGCGTTTGCGCCGTTTTTCAAAGTGAGGAACAGGTTGGAAAAGTCCACGCCGCCGATCAGCAGGCCGATGGGGGGCATGATGACGTCGTCTACCAGTGATTTGACGATGCCTGAGAAGGCTGTGCCGACCACCATACCGACTGCGAGGTCGACGACGTTGCCGCGCATGATGAAATCTTTGAATTCTTGTTTGATTGACATGTGTTGTCCTTTCGTAATCGTTATCGGGATAAAAATCGAAAAAGGGCGGCAGTGTAGGGGAGGTATGCCGTTATTGTTATTTTTGCGTGATTTGCGGTTGTTTTGTGCAATATACGGTGTTTTTCTGATATTTTTGCATATGAAAAGCAGCGCAGGCCGGAAAATTCCGTGCCTGCGCTGTTTTTCAGACGGCCTGATGTGCGGGAATCAGACTTCGCTCAGGGCGTTGATGCTGTAACCGCCGTCCACATAGGTGATTTCGCCGGTGATGCCGGAGGCGAGGTCGGACAGCAGGAAGGCGGCGGCGTTGCCGACTTCTTCGATGGTTACGTTGCGGCCGAGCGGGTTTTGGTCGGCGACGTGTTTGAGCAGTTTGCTAAAATCGGCGATGCCTGAGGCGGCCAGTGTCTTAATCGGACCGGCGGAGATGCCGTTGCAGCGGATGCCGTCGCGGCCGACCGAGGAGGCGGTGAAGCGGATGGCGGCTTCGAGGCTGGCTTTGGCTAAACCCATGACGTTGTAGTTCGGAATGGCGCGCACCGCACCGAGGTAGGAGAGGGCGACGACGGCGGAATTGCGGCCTTTCATCATCGGGCGGGCGGCTTTCACCAGCGCGGGCAGGCTGTAGGCGGAAACGTCGTGCGCGGTGTTGAAGGCTTCGCGGCTGATGCTGTCGAGGAAGTCGCCGTTGAGTGCTTCGCGCGGGGCGAAGGCGATGGCGTGTACCAGGCCGTCGAGGCCGTCCCAGCTTTTGCCCAGGTCGGTAAACAGTTGCTCGATTTCGGTATCGCTTTGTACGTCGCAGCGGAATACCAGTTGCGAGCCGAGTTCTTCGGCCATTTTGCGTACGCGCTCTTCGAGTTTGTCCACCACATAGGTGAATGCCAGTTCCGCGCCTTGTTCGCGGCAGGCTTTGGCGATGCCGTAGGCGATGGAGCGTTCGGAGATCATGCCGGTAATCAGGATTTTTTTGCCTTGCAGGAAGCCCATGTCGATAGTCCTTGGTTGGGAGATGAAAATAGCCGCGATTATAGCCGAGTTTGCGCGGCGGTGGAAAAGGCCGTCTGAAAACGGGTTACAATGCGGCTTTCCTTTTTCTGCATGCAAGGTATCCGCATGAAGCCGTCCGCCGTTTCCGCCTTTTGCGCCGCCGTCCTGTTGTCGGCCGCCGTCCGTCCCGCCGTTGCCGGTTATGCGGCCGGTTTGGGGCAGCCGCCGCTGTATGCCGAAGGTTTCAAACATTTCGGCTATGTGAATCCGAACGCGCCCAAGGGCGGCAGTTTCACCCTGCCTGTGCAGGGGAGTTTCGATACGCTGAACCCGTTTACCTTGAAAGGTTCGGCGGAGTCGGGCGTTGCGATGCTGACGGTGGATACGCTGATGACGGAGGGCGGCGACGATCCTTTCGCCATGTACGGCTTGTTGGCGCAAGATATTTCGCTGGCTTCAGACGGCCTCTCCGTTACCTTCCGGCTCAATCCGAAAGCGCGTTTCCACAACGGCGATCCGGTGCTGGCCGAAGACGTGGCCGCCTCGTTCAAACTGCTGACGCAGGACAAAGCCGCGCAACCGCGTTGGAAATTCTATTGGGCGGACGTGGCGGCGGTGGAAACGCCCGACAACCGAACCGTCCGCTTCCGCTTCAAAAAACGCAATGCCGAACTGCACATGATTTTGGGCCAGCTTCCCGTGTTTTCGCGCAAAAGTTACCCGCAGGGTTTGGAAAAGGGCGGCAACACCGCCCCCATCGGTTCCGGCCCCTACCGTTTGGTAAAAACCGATTCCGGCCGCCTGAGCGAGTTTGCCCGCGACAAAAACTATTGGGCGCGCGAGTTGCCCTCGCGGCGCGGCATGTACAACTTCGACACCGTGCGCTTCCGCTACCTGCGCGACCCGACCATGCGGATTGAAGGCGTGAAGGCGGGCGATTTCGACTTCACGCAGGAAACCGCCGCCCGTTCGTGGGCGCGCGCCTATCCGGCCGACATCCTGCAAAAGCGCGGGCTGGAAAAGGCCGAACTGCCGCACAGCAACACCGTCGGTATGCAGGGTTTCGTCCTGAACCAACGCCGTGCGGCATTGAAAGACATCAGGGTGCGGCAAGCCCTGGTTTTGAGTTTCGATTTTGAAAACGTCAACAGCCGCATGATGTACGGTGCCTACCGCCGCAGCCCCAGTTTCTTTACCAACAGCGAAATGGCCGCCTCCAGCCTGCCCGATGCCGCCGAACTCGCCTTGCTGACCCCGTTGTCCGGCCGCCTGTCTGCCGCCGTATTCCGCCAACCCGTGCCGATGCCGCCGCAGAGCGACCCCGCGCTCGGCATCCGGCCGAATTTGCTGAAAGCCCGCAGCCTGCTGCTGGAGGCCGGCTACCGTTATCAAAACGGCGTGCTGACCGACAAGCAGGGCAGGCCGCTGGTGTTGGAATATCTGACCAACAGCAAAACCTTCGAGCGCGTGGCGGGCAAATGGCAGCGCGACCTGGCCAAAATCGGCATCACCCTCAACCTGCGCACCGTCGATGCCTCCCTTTATCAAAAGCGGCTGGCCGATTTCGACTACGACATCATTATGGCTACTTACTCCAACAGCCAAAGCCCGGGCAACGAACAAATCGACTATTTCGGCTGTGCCGCCGCCCAAACCAAAGGCAGCGGCAACTACGCGGGCGTGTGCGACCCTGCCGTCGAACAACTGCTAAAACGGTTTGAACACTTCTCCGACCGCCGCGAACTGGTTACCGCCGCCCGCACCCTCGATCGCGTATTGCGCCACCAATATATCGTCGTCCCCAACTGGTACAGCGACCGCTACCGCATCATTTACCGCCGTACGCTGGGCATCCCCGCCCGTCCGCCGAAATACTATCAGGCGGCATCTTGGGCGTTGCAGACTTGGTGGGTGAAATAGGTGAAATAGCGGAAGGCCGTCTGAAAAGTTTAAAACCCTTTTCAGACGGCCTGTTGTTTTTTCCTTTTAATTATCTATGTTATGCAGCAGGGTGAACGATGAAATCAATTTTTTCGGTAGCGGCAGGATAACGATGCGGCAAATTGCAAATCTATGGATATAAAACCCGCAGGCAACGGTTGATGTCCCTGCATAAAATGAGGCCGTCTGAAAGTTGTTTTCAGACGGCCTTTTGTCATGCGGCAAATGAACTTAATCAACGCAGTTGCTGTTGTGCGGCACGCACGGCATTTTGGTCCGGATTGATTAAGATTTCGACACGGCGGTTTTGCGCGCGGCCTTCAACGGTGGCGTTGGAGGCAATCGGCTGACGCGAGCCGTGGCCGAAGATGTTCATGCGGGAAGCACTCACGCCGCGTGATTGCAGGTAGGAAGCGACGGCTTGGGCGCGGCGTTGCGACAACGGATCGTTGATGGCGTCGGAGCCGGTGTTGTCGGTATGGCCGTTGACGGTCAGCGTGGTGTCGGGGTATTGGGTCAGGGTTTGCGCGGCGGCGGCCAAGGCGTTTTGTGCGTTGGCGTTCAGCGTGGAGCTGTTGGTGGGGAAGGTAACGTTTTCAGGCATCACCAGTTTGATTTGGTTGCCGTTGCGTTCCACATCCACGCCGGTGTTGGCCAGGCTTTCGCGCAGTTTTTTCTCTTGATAGTCCATGTAGCCGCCGATGCCCGCGCCGACCGCGCCGCAGGCCAGGGCGGAGTTGCGCGCGCCTTTGCCGCCGTGGGTCAGTGCGCCGATGATGCCGCAGGCCGCCGCGCCGCCGAGTCCGTACATGGCGGTTTTGCTGGTTTTCTGTGTGCCGTCGGGGTAGGTGATGCAGCCGCCGAGCATCAGGGCGGAGGAAACGGTGATGACAGTAATCGTGTTGAACAGTTTCATGATTGTCCTTTCTGTCGGGTGTGGAAATACGGAAACTATAGCCGATTGTGCGGTGTTTCAGACGGCCTTAACTTGATATTACGCCCTGCCTACCGTTTAAGCCGTTTTTTCTGCCGCCAGTATATTCGCCAGCGCAGTTTGGCGTCGTAGCCGACCGATCCGGCACCGAACCAGAACAGTAGGGCGGCCACGGGGAAGGTGAAGTGGTAACCGAGCCGGTGGTAGCCCCACGCGCCGACTACGCCGCCTAAAATGAAGGCGGCCAAAAGTGCCAGCAGCAGGCGCATTTTCGGGCGGTTGACAGCGATATCGGGCAGTTTCGGGTTTTTGCTGCGGCGGTAATACAGCACTTTGCCCAATTCGATGCCCAGGTCGGTTACGGTGCCGGTCATGTGGGTGGAGCGGATGACGCCGCCTGAGAGTACGGTCATGACGGTGTTGTGCATCCCCATGATGAAGCACAGCAGCAGCACGGTGGGCGGCAGGAGGATGCGGCCGTAGTGCGACAAGGCCACGCCCAAAAGGCCGAAGGCGAGCAGGTAGAGGCTTTCCAGCCACATCGACAGGCCGTAGCTGCTACGGAAGCGTTGGCGTTTCGCCCACAGTATCGTCCAACTGGAATGTGCGGAGCCGATTAGGAAGGCGACTACGCACGACATGGCGGAGAAGAAGCCGTGCCAGTCGCCCAGATAGGCCGCGTCTGCCGCGCCCGACATCGAACCGGTGATGTGCGAGGTGTAGCTTTGGACGGCGAAGAAACCGCCGGCGTTGATTGCGCCGGCAAGGAAGGACATGATGTAGCCGAGGGCGCGGAAACCGCCGTCGGTAATCTGGCAGTCGTGCAGGTAGGGTTTGTCGGCCTGCCAAAAGGGCTGGCTGTGGTGTTTGTTGGACGGTTTGACGCGCTTTTCCCGTTGGTTCGCCATGTGTTTGCCGTATGTGGTTTTGCGGTTGGGAGGCCGTCTGAAAATTGTTTTTCAGACGGCCTTGCAGGGGTTAGGTGCGGATTTGGCCGTTGCCGAGCACGATCCATTTTTGCGAGGTCAGGCCGTGCAGGCCGACGGGGCCGCGGACGTGGATTTTGTCGGTGGAAATGCCGATTTCCGCGCCGAGGCCGTATTCGAAGCCGTCGGCAAAACGGGTGGAGGCGTTTACCATCACGCTGGCGGAATCGACGGCACGCAGGAAGGTTCGGGCACGGCCGAGGTGTTCGGTTACGATGCTGTCGGTGTGGCCGCTGCCGTGGCGGTTGATGTGGGCGACGGCTTCTTCAAGGCTGCCGACGATTTTGACGGCAAGCACGGGGGCGAGGTATTCGGTGTCCCAGTCTTCGTCGGAGGCCGTCTGAATGTCGGGCAGTATGGACAGCGTTTGCGGGCAGCCGCGCAGTTCCACGCCTTTTCCGCGGTATTTTTCCGCCAGCGGCGGCAGGAGTTCGGCGGCACGGGCGGTGTGGACCAGCAGGGTTTCCATGGTGTTGCAGGTGCCGTAGCGCGAGGTTTTGGCGTTGAAGGCGATGGAGACGGCTTTTTCGGGGTCGGCAAATTCGTCCAGATAGACGTGGCAGATGCCGTCCAAATGTTTGATGACCGGCACGCGGGCTTCGGCGGCAATCCTCGCTACCAGCGATTTGCCGCCGCGCGGGATGATGACGTCGATTAAATCGGGGTTTTGCAGCATCGCACCCACGCCTTCGCGGGCGGTGTCTTCGATAAAACAGACGGCATCGGCGGGCAGGCCGTTTTCGTGCAGGGCTTGACGGAACAGTTTGGCAATCGCGCTGTTGCTGTTGACGGCTTCACTGCCGCCGCGCAGGACGCAGGCGTTGCCGGATTTCAGGCACAGGGCGGCGGCATCGGCGGTTACGTTCGGCCGCGATTCGTAGATGATGCCGATGACGCCGAGCGGTACGCGCATTTTGCCGATTTGAAGGCCGTTCGGGCGGGTGCGGAATTCGTCCATTTCGCCCACGGGGTCGGGCAGGGCGGCAATCTGGCGCAGGCCTTCGCAGATGTTGTCTATACCCGCGTCGGAAAGTTGCAGGCGGTCGAGCATGGCGGCGTCCAGTCCTTTTGCTTCGGCGTTTTCCATGTCCTGGCGGTTGGCGGCCAAGATTGCGGTGCAGTGTTTGTCCAGTAGTTCGGCCGTGCGGAGCAGGGCGGCATTTTTGGCCGAGGTGTCGGCGGCGGATACGGCGTAATAGGCGTTGCGCGCGGCGGCGGCTTGGGCGCGGACGTAGGCGGCGGTGTCCTGCATGGTGTCCTCCTGATGTTGGTCGGGAAATGGAAAGCAGATGATAAACAAAGTTAGGCCGTCTGAAAATATGGATTGAGGCCGTCTGAAAACCTTGTTTGCGGGTTTTCAGACGGCCTTTGTTGAAGGAACGGGCGGGCGGGAAGCCTTAATCGTTCCGTTTGATCAGGCGGTAGTAGGTTTCGCCTTGTTCGATATAGCCCAAATCGACGCGGGCGATTTCGGTGATGGCCTCGCTGCCGTCGGTCAGGTCGGCAACTTCGGCACTCAGGGCGTTGTTACGCAGCTGCAAATTCGCGTTCGTGGCCTGTTGTGCCGCTATTTTGCCGTCTGTAACGACCACGTCGTGATAGCTGCCTTTCCCTATCCACAGTTGGTATTGGAAAAGGGCGATGGCGGACACGAGCACCAAAGTTACCCACTTCATGTTTCGGCCTTATTTTTTCAGTTGGTAAAATGCGGCCTTGCCCGGATAGTAGGCCGCTTCGCCCAGTTCTTCTTCGATGCGGAGAAGCTGGTTGTATTTGGCCATGCGGTCGGAGCGGGAGAGCGAGCCGGTTTTAATCTGCATGCAGTTGGTGGCGACGGCCAAATCGGCGATGGTGCTGTCTTCGGTTTCGCCGGAACGGTGGCTCATCACGCTGGTGTAGCGGTTACGTTTGGCCAGTTCGACCGCTTTGAGGGTTTCGCTCAACGTGCCGATTTGGTTCACTTTGACCAGCAGGGCGTTGGCGATGCCCGCCTCTATGCCTTCGGCCAGGATTTTTGGGTTGGTGACAAACAGGTCGTCGCCCACTAGTTGGACTGTGCCGCCGAGTTTTTGCGTCAGTAGTTTCCAGCCTTCCCAGTCGTTTTCGTCCATACCGTCTTCAATGGAGACGATGGGGTAGCGGGCGGCCAGGTCGGCCAGGTAGTCGGCAAATTCCGCGCTGCTCAGGGCTTTGCCTTCGGCGGACAAATGATATTTGCCGTCTTTGTAGAATTCGCTGGAGGCGCAGTCTAAGGCGAACAGTACGTCTTCGCCGGTTTTGTAGCCCGCGTCGGCAACGGCCTGCTGCATCAGTTTCAAGGCTTCTTCGTGGCTGTTCAGGTTGGGTGCGAAACCGCCTTCGTCGCCGACTGTGGTGGGGAAGCCTTTGGCATCGCACAGTTTTTTCAGGGCGTGGAAAACTTCCGCGCCGCAACGCAGGGCTTCGCGGAAGGTCGGCGCGCCGACGGGCATAATCATGAATTCCTGGATGTCCAGGCTGTTGTTGGCGTGCGCGCCGCCGTTGATGACGTTCATCATCGGTACGGGCATGGCCATTTGTCCGGCACCGCCCAGGTAGCGGTAGAGCGGCAGTCCAGCATCTTCGGCTGCGGCGCGGGCGACGGCCATGGAAACGGCCAGGGTGGCATTTGCGCCCAAACGGCCTTTGTTGTCGGTGCCGTCCAGTTCGATCATCACTTTGTCGATGTAGCTTTGTTCGGAAGCGTCGATGCCGATCAGGGCTTGGGCGATTTCGTTGTTTACGTGTTCGACCGCTTTCAATACGCCTTTGCCCAGATAGCGGGCTTTGTCGCCGTCGCGCAGTTCCAGGGCTTCTTTTTGGCCTGTGGACGCGCCGCTGGGCACGGCCGCGCGACCCATCACGCCGCTTTCCAGCAGCACGTCGCATTCTACGGTGGGGTTGCCGCGCGAATCCAAAATCTCGCGGGCGAAGATGTCGATGATGGCGCTCATGTTTTCTTCCTTTTGTGGTCGATAGGGATGGATGATGTTTTCAGACGGCCTCTAAGACCGTGTGGTCGGTCGGCGGCGATTATACCGATAGCGATACCAAAATTGCGATGAAACCGACTGTAAGTTTATTTCACGTCAACATCGGTTTGCATAAGAAGCAAGATATGCCGAAACGGCTCTGCATTTTAACAAATTTTGAGATTTTAGGGCAGGGTAACTTGCTGCAAATGCTTTGTTTTAGGTGGAAAGGTCGTCTGAAAATATCTTAAGTATATTAACTGTTTTTGAATATGGACAGGTCATATGGTTTTTTATAAAATTTAGACATCATTTTCAACAAGGTTAATGTATGAAGAAAATATTTTTAGGCGCTTTCATTGCATCAGTGTATATGCCTGTTGCACTGGCGGATACCTGCGAAGCACCAAAATTGACCGGTAGAGAAGGTTACAGCACGGTTTCTTGCCTTAATGAAGAAGGTTTGTCTATGGTTGTGAAGCCGGGTAACAAGAAGAGTCCTTTTTTGAATGGTTTTGTCAATCGGCAAGGGAAGGTTGTTGTTCCACTCAAATATTACGCTGCTCGCGATTTTTCTGAAGGATTGGCAGCAGTTTGTAAAATAGTAGGAAAATCGGATCAGGTTTTATGCGGTTATATCAATGCTAGTGGTAAAGAAGTTATTCCTTTAAAATTTCAAGACTTGCCTGGTGATTTTGAACAAGGTATTGCTCCTGTCAAACAAAAAGGCAAATGGGGCTTTATTGACAAAAATGGCAAAGTTGTCATTCCATTCCAATATGTTAAAGCCGATCCATTCAGTGAAGGACTGGCTGCTGTTGTCACTGCTGATACAAATAAATATGGCTATATCAATACAAAAGGTGAGATGGTTATTCCACCAAAATATGAAGAAGCTTTTTATTTTAATGAAGGTTTGGCTGCTGTTCAGATTCTTGATAAATGGGGCTATATTGATAAGGAAAATAAGTGGGTAATTCCTGCCCGATATTCAAGTGCTTCTAATTTTGAGGATGGTATGGCAATGGTTTCACAAAATGATAAATACGGTTATATTGATAAAAAGGGAAAGGTGGTTATCCCCTTTAAATATGAATTTATGGGTTCATTGAGTGAGGGTTTGATTGGTGCAAAATTAAACGGCAAAATCGGCTATTTAGATAAAACCGGCAAAGTGGTCATACCATTCAAATTTGGCACTTTTAATGATTTTCAAAATGGTGTGGCACTTGTTAATATGAAGAATATGTTTAAAGACGAAGATTATAGTGAGGATGAATTCTTTTATATTGATAAGCAAGGCAAGCCAGTTGAAGTGGAATAACGATTTGTAATTTTTTTGTAAGTAAGGTCGTCTGAAAAGCTTTTCAGACGACCTTTTTTCACTTTACCTTAGCGGTGATAGTTCGGCGCTTCTTTGGTAATTTGAACATCGTGAACGTGGGATTCGCTCATGCCAGCGGAGGTGATTTCTACAAATTCCGCTTTTTCGTGCATTTCGGCAATATTGGCGCAGCCCAGATAGCCCATGCTGGAACGCAGTCCGCCGGTGAGCTGGTGGATGATGTTTACAATCGGGCCTTTGTAGGGGACGCGGCCCTCGATGCCTTCCGGCACATATTTGTCGGCGCTTTCCTGTTTGTCTTGGAAATAGCGGTCGGAAGAGCCTTGGCTCATTGCACCCAGCGAACCCATGCCGCGGTAAGATTTGTACGAACGGCCTTGGTAGAGTTCGATTTCGCCCGGGGCTTCTTCCGTGCCGGCAAACATGCCGCCCAGCATCACGCACGACGCGCCGGCTGCCAAGGCCTTGGCGATGTCGCCCGAGAAGCGGATGCCGCCGTCGGCAATCAACGGTACACCCGTGCCTTTCAAGGCTTCGGCAACGTTGTGAATTGCCGTCAGTTGCGGCACACCCACGCCTGCGACGATGCGGGTGGTGCAAATCGAACCCGGGCCGATGCCGACTTTCACTGCGTCCGCACCGGCGGCAACCAAATCGCGCGCCGCCTGCGCGGTGGCGATATTGCCGCCGATAACCTGTACTTCGGGAAAGTTTTCCTTCACCCATTTCACGCGGTCGAGTACGCCCCGGCTGTGGCCGTGCGCGGTATCGACCACAATTACGTCCACGCCTGCGGCTACCAACGCTCTGACGCGCTCTTCCGTGTCCGCCCCCGTGCCGACTGCCGCGCCGACGCGCAAACGGCCTTCGGCATCTTTGTTGGCATTGGGGAATTCGGTGGTTTTGATGATGTCTTTAACCGTAATCAGGCCTTTGAGTTCGTCGTTGGCGTTCAAAACCAAAACACGTTCGACTTTGTGCTGGTGCATCAGTTCGCGCGCTTCTTCGATGCTTGCGCCTTCGGCCACGGTAACCAGGCGTTCGCGCGGGGTCATGATGGCGGAAACCGGCAGGTCGAGGCGGGTTTCGAAACGCAGGTCGCGGTTGGTTACGATGCCGACCACTTTGCCGTTTTCCACGACCGGCAGGCCGGACATTTTGCGTTTGCGTTGCGCGCGTAGTTCCAAAAGTTCGCGGATAAGGACGTTGGGTGCGACGGTAACGGGGTCTTTGACCACGCCGCTTTCATGGCGTTTTACCTTGGCTACGGCTTTAGCCTGCATGTCGGGGGACATATTTTTATGGATGATGCCCAAGCCGCCTTCCTGAGCCATCGAAATGGCCAGACGGGCTTCGGTTACGGTATCCATAGCGGCGGAAAGCAGGGGGAGGTTGAGGGTGATTTGGCGGGTGAGTCTGGTTTTAAGGGAAACGTCGCGCGGCAGCACTTGGGAATGGGCGGGAACGAGCAGAACGTCGTCGAAGGTGTAGGCTTTTTCTACGATGCGCATGATGCTTTCAACTTTCAGTTTGTGCAAGATGCACGCCATTGTATCAAATTTGCCGCGCCTCCCCAACAGATTTGGCGGCAGTTCAGACGATAACATGGCGGCATAAGGGTAAATACAGTACAATCTTACCTATTCATACCGATACAAAAGAGAGAGTCGAATTATGCACATTACTCAAATTGCCAAAGTTTTGTTGTTGGGCAGCTTGTTGGTGTCGGGCAGTGTTTCCGCAGCTTCCTCGGAGGTTTACCGTTGGAGGGAAAAAAGCGGGGTAAACACTTATTCCGATGTTCCTTATCAACTGAAACCGACAGCCAGTACCACTATCAATATCCGTACCAATAAAGTAACGCCGCCGGTGAATTCGACCGTTCAGCCTGCTTCCGTTACAACTGTGGGTGATCCGAATGCAACCCCATCTTTGGCAGATCAGCAGGCCAAGGTGAATGAACAAATTGCGCAACAAAATAAAGAAGCTGAAAAACGCAACAAAGAAGTTGAAGAGCAGAATAAGCAGATAGCAGAAGCAAACTGTAAAACCGCACAGATGAATTTGTCTTTTGCGCAAAATGCGCGTACCGACAAGCGTGAAGCATTGATTCAGCGTTTCAATCAAGAAGTAGCGAAATATTGTAAATAAATAATCGGGTTTCAAACCGGATTCATAATGGGGCTGACGATTGTCAGCCCCATATTTTTGGTTTCACTGTTTTTTGATTTGGATTGGTGGCGGATTAGCTTGCATTCGGGCAAGGAGGACAATGACGCACCTGCTTGCTGCGAATCCGCCATGCGTGTTTTCAGACGGCCTTCAGCTTTTGATGCGGCACAGTCGGAAATCAAATCGGAAATTAAACCGGTTTGCCATGTTTCCTTAAGCGCAGCGCATTGGCTAATACCAGCAGGGAGCTGCCGCTCATGCCTAATGCGGCCAGCCAGGGGGTAACGAATCCTGCTGCGGCCAGCGGGACGGCGATCAGATTGTATGCGGCTGCCCAAATCAGATTCTGACGGATAATCGTGGCGGTGCGTTTGGCTTGGTTTACCGCTTGCGGAATCACGGCCATGTCGTCGTTCAGCAATACGATGTCTGCACCCGCTCGGGCAACGTCGGCCCCGCCCGACACGGCAACGGATACGTCGGCAGCGGCTAAAACGGGTGCGTCGTTGATGCCGTCGCCCACCATCAGCACTTTCTTGCCCTGCCGTTGCAGGGTTTCGACATAGGCCAGTTTGTCTTCCGGCACGGCTTCGGCGCGGAATGCGTTTAGACGCAGGTTCTGCGCCAGCGATTGCACGGCGGCTTGGCGGTCTCCGCTGAGGAGGTGGACGGTTAAACCTTGTTGTTTCAATTCGGCAACCATTTGCAGGATGCCGGATTTGGTTTGGTCTTCAAGCAGGAAAACGGCTTCAAAACCGTGTCGGTTGCCGAGGGTGATGAGTGTGCCCGCATGTTTTGCCTCGGTAACGGTATCGGGCAGGTTGCCGGCGGTTTCGGCGACGTATTCGGGTTTGCCCAGCAGCCAGAGGTCGGTTTGACCGTTGATGGTCAGCATCGCGCTGACACCGTGGCCGACGCGGTTCAGCCTTTGTCCGGTCTCGATATGGATGCCGTCTGAAAAGGGCAGGGCGGCGATGGCGCGGGCAATCGGGTGTTCGGATTGGGCTTCGAGCGTTTGTGCGATTTGTGCCGCCTGTTGTTCTGTCAGGCTGCCTAGGCAGATGGTTTGTTTGACTTTCAGACGGCCTTCCGTCAGCGTGCCGGTTTTGTCGAATACGGCATCGGTGGCAACGGCCAAAGTTTCCAAAGCCTGCGGGCCGGCCACCAATACGCCTTGCGCGGCCAGTTTGCCCGTAGATGCGGCCAGGGCGGTGGGCGTGGCGAGAGATAGGGCGCACGGGCAGGTAATGACCAGTAGTGAAACGGTAATCCATAATGCCTGATGGATGTCGCTATACCACCACCAGCCGATGAAGACGGGCAGTGAGAAGGCAATCATACCGAACACGAAGCGCGAGGCGTATTGGTCGGCCAAAACGGCCAAACGCGGTTTTTGCGATAAGGCTTTGTCGAGCAGTTTGACGATGTGCGCCAAACGCGTATCGCCGCCCACGCCGTCTGCACGGATGATGAGCGGGCCGGCGGTGTTGAGCGTGCCGGCGGTAACTTTGTCGCCCGGCTGTTTGGGTACAGGCAGGTTTTCACCGGTCAGCATGGCTTCGTCGGCCTCGCTTTCGCCTAACAGGATGCAGCCGTCGGCAGGTATCACTTCGCCCGCTCTCACCAGCAGAACGTCGCCGTGTTGAAGCTGCACCACGGCGGCTTCTTCAGCCGTTTCGTCGTCAGGATAGTTTGGCAGTTTGCGACAGAAGGCAGGTACGAGTTTGACCAGCCTTTCCGCCGCATCCCCTGCTTTGCGCCGTGCGGACTGCTCCATAAAACGCCCCAGCGAAAGCAGGAATACCAGCATGGCCAAACCCTCGAAATACATTCCTTGTCCTGCATTCCGCAACAGGGCGTACAGGCCGGCACCGAAAGCCAGCCAGATGGATAACGCAATCGGTGTGTCCATGCCGGGGCGGCGGTTTTTCAGATCGCGCAGGCAGCCGCGATAAAAGGGGACGGCAGCGAAAAAGATAACGGGCAACACCATTAAAAATGCGCCCCAATGCAAAATAGTGAGAAATTGCGGCTCGATATCGTCATACAGATAGGTCGGCAGGGCAAACATCATGGTTTGCATCATGCACATCCCGGCCACGGCCAGTCGGACGATGGCTTTTTTACGTTCTTTCCGCGCCGATTCGTCTGCCTTGTGCGCGTCGTAAGGCGAGGCCGAATAACCCGTTTGTCGGATTTTCAGCAAAATGTCGGAGAGCTTTACCCGGCTGTCGTCCCATTTAATGCGGGCCTTCAGCGTGCTGTAATTCAATTCGGCCGACAGAATACCGCTTTGCCGCAATAGCTGCTGTTCAATCAGCCAGACGCAGGCGGCACAGGTAACGCCGCCCAGCATCAACGATGCTTCACGCTCGTTTACCGACAGCGTTTCGACAAATTCGCGCTGCACGTCGGGCAGATCGTACAGTTTCAGTTGGGCCAGAATCTCGGGCGGAGGCAACCCGGCCTGTTCCGCTTCGGCAGTTCGCTGCTTGTAATAATTACCCAGTCCGGCATCAATAATACCCTGCGCCACAGCCTGACAGCCGGCACAGCAGGCAGGCTCTTCCCGCTGTTCATAGACAATCGGCAAATGGGTACCATCGGGAACGGGCAGGCCGCAGTGGAAACAGTTTTTTTCACTCATAATGGGGTGGGATTGTACACGCTTTGATGATAGGCCGTCTGAAAGGAAAACTTGGTGCAATCACGAAGAATTTTGCATTTATGGCAGATATATTAACTTTCGATATGGGTAGGTTGGAGAAAAATCAGTAATGCAGCCAGATGGCCAACATCGTAATAATTTGCTTTTAGATGATATTGGGAAGAGGGTAAGGCGTAGCGTGAGGGAAAGTGTGTTTTTGTTGTAAGTTTATCTGTAGGAAATCATCGTGTTGTTTATACCACAGGTTGAGAATGAAGCCTGCAAGACTTCAAACGGCATATCGCTGTTCAAACTGCGGTATAGCGGTAGGCCGGGGAGGTGACGCTTTCCTTCTCTTGTGTGTAGGCCAGCCAAATGGCTTGGCGGTGGTGCAGGGTGAGGCGGGTGTTTTTATGCATGTTCATGTTTCAATATTCTCCTAGAAATACTGTAAACAATGCTATTGGTTTCTAAATTTTAACTATACAGTTATTACTCTAGATGTGGTTGCCCGAAAAATTCTAATTGACTTATTCTACTCTTTATTTATGGTGTGTTGGGAATTTCCTGCCAGCCGCTGCCGATGGCTTTGTAGAGGTTGAGCAGGTTGAGGCCGGAGGCGAGTTGGTTGTCGAGCAGGTTTTGGCTGAAGCTGTGGGCGCCGAGCTGGGATTGCAGGGCGGTGTCGAGGGTTTTGCGGCCGTAGCAGAAGAGTTGGCGGTCGTTGCGCACTTGCTGTTTGGCGCTGGCGAGTTGGGCGCTGCGGGCTTGGATTTCGGCGGCGCGGGCGCGCAGGTCGGGGCGTTGGTTGAGGAGGCTGCCGGGCCGGATGCCTTGTGGCGGGCTGGGGAGGTGTTGCAGCAGGGCGGCTTGGCGCATGGCGTTGCTATCGAGGCGGAAGGTTTGCGGGGTTTGGCCGATGAGTACGGCGATGCTGCGCTGCTGGGCGTTGAATTGGGCTTGCAGGGCTTGGATTTGGGCGGTAATGGCGGTGGTGTCGTGGGCGGTGGCGTGGCCGGCGTTGAAGCGGCCGGTGGCGTAGCGTGCCAGTTCGTGCAGGGTGGCAAGCTGTTGGGAAACGAGGGTTTGCTGCTGCTGGATGTGGGCGGCGCGCAGGTAGTGTTCGGCGATTTGGGCGGAGACGAGCAGGCGGCTGCCGTGGAGCTGCTCTTGGCTGCCGAGGGCGGCGGCGCGGGCGGCATCGGCATCGCTGCGTTTCTGGCCGAAGATGTCGGGCTCCCAGGCGGCGCGGAAGCTGGCGGAGGTGAGCTTGCCGCCGTTGCCGAGGTAGGGGTCGCGGCGGTGGTTGCGGTAGCCTTTGGCATCGGCGGCGAGACCGGTGCTGGGCAGGAGGTTGGCTTCGGCCAGGCGGGAGGTGGCGCGGGCTTCTTCTAGGCGGCTGCGGGCAATGGCGATGCTGTGGTTGTGTTGCAGGCCTTGTTCGATGAGGCGGCCGAGCTGGGGATCTGGCCATTGCTGCCACCAGCGGGCTAACTTGGGGGAGGAATCGGCCTGGCCGGTGTGTTGGAAGTTTTCAGGTAGCGTGATGTTGGATTGGCGGTCGATTTGGGTAGTGGTGCAGGCGGTGAGGAGGAGAGCTAGAGCAATCGGGAGGAGTTTGGAGGTGGGCATGGTGGGTTTCCTTGGTGTGGGGCTACCTGAAAATGTACAGGTGGTTTTTCAGGTAGCTTTTAAGATAAAATTATCTGCTGTCTTAATCATGCATATAAACATTTTCACGATGGTGTTGTAGATACTCTTTTGTTTTTTCGGGTAGCTTTTTAAGCTGTATATCAGGAGAAATGTTTAATGCCTGCCAATTTTTATCATCCAGCTGTGGGCTGATTAAGATTTTTCCTTCTTCATCGAAGCTGATGAAACCTCTGTCAAACAGCCAATCAATATGCGGTGCAAACATAAAGCCGTTATAGCCGTCTAGGCGTTCTTCATTAGACCTCTTACGAAAGTATCCTGAAGATTTACAATTTCCAAATGAAATACGAAAACCTAATCCAAAGAAGCAACAGGGAATTCAAAC